>CAIRBC010000251.1 GCA_903876685.1 uncultured Nitrosomonadales bacterium
GAGCCGGTACATCGATTCGGAACAGCGGCGGCTGTGCCAGAAAGATATGGCCATTTTCGACCAGTCGCGGGAAGTGCCGGAAGAACAGGGTTAATAACAGAGTGGCGATATGCGAGCCGTCCACGTCCGCATCGGCCATGATATAGATGCCTTTATAGCGTAACCCGGACAGATCTACCTGGTCGCTTATCCCGTGCGGATCGACCCCTATTGCCACCGCGATGTCGTGAACTTCGGCATTGGCAAACAGGCGATTACGATCGACCTCGAAAGTATTCAGCACCTTGCCACGCAACGGCAGGATTGCCTGAAACTCCTTGTTGCGCCCCTGCTTTGCGGAGCCACCAGCGGAATCGCCTTCGACCAGAAATAATTCGTTACGTTCAGGGTTGTAATCTGCCGCATCGGTGAGCTTTCCAGGTAATACGGCAACCGAAGAACCTTTACGTTTCTCAACTTTCTGCGCTGATTTCATCCGACTTTGCGCCTGCTTGATCGCCAGTTCCGCGATACGTTTGCCGTGCACAATATTTTCGTTCAGCCAGAGCAACAGTGGGTCATTCACCATGGTCGAAACCAGCTTCAAGGCGCTGCGCGAAACCAGCCTGTCCTTGGTTTGCCCCTGAAAAGAAGGATCCAGCACACGGGTAGACAGCACGAAACTGGCACGACTGAACACATCATCTGACGTCAACTTGACCCCCTTGGGCATCATGCCGTGCAACTCGATGAAGGTCTTGACGGCGTTATATACCCCGTCGCGCAAGCCTGAATCGTGCGTACCACCAGACCAGGTGGGAATCAGGTTTACATACGATTCTCGGATGATCGAGCCTTCCTCAGTCCAGGCGATCGCCCAGGCAGCCCCTTCACCCTCGGCAAAGATTTCGTCGCCTCCCTTGGGAATATGTCTTTCACCGAAAAAGATAGGCGCGGCGAGCATGCCGCCTTCGTCCTGCCCATTCAGCGTCTCATCCAGATAACCGCGTAATCCGTCAGGATAAGACCACGCCTTGGTCTCACCGGTTTTTTCAATCAGCAGAGTGACCGTAACACCCGGCAACAAGACTGCTTTGGAACGCAACACCCGTTCCAGTTGTGCCAAATTGACGACAGGCGCATCGAAATATTTGGCATCAGGCCAGGCGCGTACCGCAGTGCCGGTCTTGCGTTTGGGACAATCTTTAAGCCTGGCGAGTGGACTTTGAGCTGCCCCATGCTCAAAACGTATCCGGTGTTCACCCCCATCGCGATATACGGTGACTTCTACGGCGGTTGAAAGCGCGTTGGTCACCGCAACGCCTACCCCGTGCAAGCCGCCTGCAAATTTGTAGGCACCGCCAGATTCCTTGTCGAATTTTCCGCCCGAATGCAGCACGGTAAAAGCCACCTCGACCACCGAAACACCTTCTTCAGGATGCAAGCCGACCGGGATTCCACGACCATCATCCTGCACGGATACCGAGCCATCTTCAAAGGCGGTGATACTGACATTTTTGGCGAAACCCGCCAACGCCTCGTCACAGGCGTTATCAACCATCTCGATAATGATATGGTTCGGGTTGTCCAGCGTGGTATACATGCCCGGACGCTGCCGTACCGGATCGAGACCGCGCAGCACCTTGAAAGATGATTCATCATAATTAACGCTCAACGGATACTCCCATGATTATCGCAATGCCTCGTTTAAGCACATTCTTGTACGCATAAACCCTATATGATGTCATTCTCCCTTATTTTTTGCTGGGTTTTTTTTAGATTTTGCTTTGCAACGCGCCTGGTGTTGCCGACGGAGCAAAAGCGCTTAAATATGCCGCAGCCGAATTTACGGGGTGAAACATCCAGTATGCAATTTTGAATTTGAGAGGCACAAATACAAATGAGCCATTACGGCTCATTTGTATGGGATGTGAATGTCATTTGTACGGATCGAATTCGTCATTGGGGTCGACTGGCGTCTCTGTTATGCGGTCTTCACGTATATAGTCATACAGTTGAAGCTCATAATGGTTCCAGATCGCCTCGCGCAGGTCATCGAGCAATTCGACAACGGCCACTGCCTGCTCTGTCGTCCAATTCTGATTGATGACGAAGGGGATGCCTTGCCGCAATCCCGAGGGTAAAAAATACCCCCATGGTAACGGAATTGGCTTCATGATTTCCCCTTTTTGGGCTGGCGTGCGCGTTGCTCGGAACGCTCTTTCGCTTCTTTCAGGCGGTAAGACTCTCCCTCGATTGAGATCACTTCCGAGTGGTGGATCAGTCTATCTACCAGTGAGACCACGCAGGCCGCATTCGGGAACACTTGCGACCACTCCGAGAACGCTTTGTTGGTTGTCACGATGGTGCTTTTTGTCTCGTAGCGCCTGCTCACCAGCTCGAACAGCAAGTCCGCATGGCGGTTCGAATAGGAGAGATAACCGATCTCATCGATGACCAATAAATCCGGGGTGGCGTAGTGGCGCAGGCGTCGGCGCAAGGCCGTGTCGCTGTCCAGCGCTGCCAACTCCCCCAGCAACTCGCCCGCAGTGGTGAATCTGACCGTATGTCCGCGAATCAATGCCTGATGGGCGATGTTCTTGACCAGCATGGTTTTGCCCACCCCGTTTGGCCCCACCAGCACGATGTTGGCGCTTTCCGTGATGAATTCGAGCGATATCAATCCCTCAATCGCGCTACGGTCACAGCGCGTCGGTCACTTCCAGTCATAATCCGCCAGTGGTTTGAAACGCCCGATGCGCGCCTCCCCCAAGCGTCGTTCCAGGCTGCGCCGGGTACGTTCTTCCTCCTCCCAGGTAATCAATTTCGGCAGCCAATCGGTGACAATGACTTCCGACCAATGCGCCAGTACACCGTTCAAGCGCAGTGCCTTGGCACGTTCACGCAATTGTTCAGGGTTCATGCTTTTCCCCTTCCGTTTCAATGTCCGTCAATTGATCATAGGAATCAAGCCGGTGTGTTTTTACCACCGTATCGCGTTCTGCCACATGTTTCGGCATGCACACCACGACCGGCGGCGGTTGATCCTTTGCCTCACGTTGTGTTTCCAGCGCCAGGCGCACGGCATTCGGATGCGGCACACCGCGTGCCAGTGCAGTCTTTACTGCTGCCTGCACTTCTTCAGCACCGTAGCGCTCGACCAGTCGCAGCAAGGATGAGGTGATCGGCCCGATGACATCACCGCGCTGGGCGGCCAGTTCCAGTAATTCCTTGCTGGCTGGCACCGCCTGCATCAATCCATTCATCCCGCGTTGCGCGCTGGCCTGTGCCTTGCGCTCGATTAATGCCGCAATATGCTCAGGCTTTTCAATTTGTTGGCCTTTGTCATAACTGCGTGTATGCGAGGCGACAACCTCTGCACCATCCAGTATCCTGACCCGATCCGGGTCTGCCACCACGGTGAGCGTCCTGCACACCTGCGTGTGGGGAACGGAATAGTCGTTCAGGTCAAAACGCACATAGGGTGTTTTACCTACCGAAACCGCGACCCGTTCATCGGTCACATAGGGGTTAGCCGGGAGCGGCAGCAGGCCGGGTTGTTCTTTGGCAAAGGCTTCCCTGACGGTGAGGGTCTTATCCTGCGGGCAAAGACGGTCATCCGCCTGCCCCAGACACCACGCTTGTGCCTGACGGTTGAGATCAGCCAGATCGGTAAAACTGCGCGCAGCAAAGAAAGCGTCGCGTATATAACGGATTGCGCGTTCGACCCGCCCCTTCTCGTTGCCTCTGGCCACTGCTACCGGGCGGGGCTCGAAGCGATAATGTCCTGCAATATCCAGAATGGTTGGATGAAAGCGGATGGCGTTGCCCTGGCGTTCGAGTACCGCACTTTTGAGATTGTCATAAAGCAGGACGCGGGGTAATCCGCCGAAGGCTTCAAAAGCACCGACATGTCCGCGTAAAAAGCTCTCCATTCTGGCATCGGGGAAGAAGCGCAGATAGATGCGCCTTGACCATGACAGCACCATAACAAAGGCCATCAACGGACGTTTGGCACGTCCAATTTCCAGGTGCCCGAAATGCCCCCAGTCAACTTGTGATTGTTCGCCGGGCAACGTGACCAGCCTCAGATACGCTTCTGCAACCGGCCTTGGTCGATGCAGACTGACCAGGTAGCGAAAGTGCGAGGAACTACCGGCATAACCGCGCCCACGGGCCATCTCGTAGAGACGGCTGGCGGTCAGGGTGGGGAATTTCTCTAGCGTTTCGCGGATGAAAGGGAGATAGGCGTCGATGATCGAGACATAAACCTTGCTCAAGCGCGGCATGCCTTCCTGACGCAACACACGCTCCACGGCGTAATGGTGAAGATGAAGTTGTGTCGCGATGGTGCCAATGCGCCATTTCTCAACGTGGTAATAACGTAAAACCTGCGCTTCCTGCTCAGGGGTGATGCTCATAATGAGGTTTCCTCCGGTCGAATAGTGGATGGGGACGACGTATCCGACGGCGCAAGTAACCATTTCGCATGAATTTCACCAATGACCGGTTACAAAAGTGGCAGTGGTAAGGTTCATGGGAGGCAATCTTCGGCTTCACCGTCGGAATAGGCACTAGTAAATCATCCGGTGGACTGGGTGGGAAACCCTGATGCGTCACTTTATTGGCTTTCGACCGGTAGGCGCGTTGCCGAGCGGCATGTTTTATTCGACCTTTGAAGCTCTGTTGATAGCGCTTTTGAGATTGTTTCAGGGAATGGGCGCGAGCCTGTTCTGCGCAGCCATCGGCACAATAGCGATTGCCATGATCGCAGGCAGTACAGATAAGCACTTCCTTGCGGCACAGAGCGCATCGGTAAAGTCGTCCGGGAGTATCCATCAGCAAAATAAGCCGATGGGGCTAGACGAAACAAGGCGATGTATGAAATACTTTTACTGCAACGTCGCCCTTCGGGCTGCAGGGCGCGACACTGGTTTTGGATGTGATGATTTGGGGCCGGTGTCGCGCCTGCTCTTTCCTTCGGCAGACTGACTTTCTACCCCATTCTCAGTGGTCTTGCCAACTCACCCAGACTTAAAAAATCAAAATCAGAAGTGCACCACTGCGTTTGCTGAAACTTGCTGAAATATCATTAAATCTCGAAATTCATCATCTGTACGCTGGTTTTGTCAGTCGTTAACATCAGGTATCTGGCCGCGCCTATCCTCGCCCCGAGCACGCGGACGGCGTTTTGCATGACCAAAGCGCAGCCAGCCTATCACTTCCGTTCGCAGCTCACCTCGCGGCATCGCATAGATTGCGGTATAGATAGTTTCGTGAGAAGCTTGGAGTGTCGGGGTATCAGGATTCACAGCCGACAGTGTGCCAGCAATCTGCTCCGGTGAGTAACCTTCCTGCAAATAATGAGTGACGTGTTTCCAAAGCTCAGTGCCTGGACGTACTTTTCGCAAAACGTGCGGATTGACCGTACAAGCCCTTGCACGGCGTTGCGCCACATCCGAGCGGTAACCACCCGCAATCGCAGGCCTGCCAACGCTACGCGGCAGCTTCGGGCGAACCCAACCGTTACGTTTCAACTCGCGGCTCAGCGTACCAGCGGAGCGACCAAGCTCACGAGCGATTTGCCCTGGCTTGAACCCCATTGATAGCTGCGTCTGGATCATCGTTCATTCTTCAACACTCAACTGATTGTATATTTTTCCCATGCAACATTATCCTTGAAAAATGTTGCACTTGGTTTTTGAGCGCGCCGATTCTTTGGGAGAGCTAGCGACAACACAAATATTGTCGATCTGGATATCTGCGTTCAAACATCAAGAATTTGATCGCATATTTCTGTGTTCGATAGCTTTCCATTAATCGC
The DNA here is from genome assembly GCA_903876685.1 of uncultured Nitrosomonadales bacterium. GTDB lineage: Bacteria > Pseudomonadota > Gammaproteobacteria > Burkholderiales > Gallionellaceae > Gallionella. The sequence goes on from CAIRBC010000251.1 coordinate 5,804, forward strand.
TTTTTATCCATGTAAGCCATAAGCTGCTCCCTTGAGGTCAGTGTCGCGGAGCAGAGCGATGATACTGTTCTGGATAACGCGGACTGATGGGCCGATGTCGTTCATTTCAATACCTCCCAGCGACCACCTTTTTGTGGACCGACGAATCTCAATCGTCCCTCTTTAACCAGCTTGGAACTGGCGAGTTCAACGGCACGTAGCGACTTGTCAATTTCGGCTGCGACTTCGGCAAGTGTCATGTTCGGATTGGTTTCCAATAGTTCAAGGAGTTTCATGGGCGTTTTCACCGAAGTTTTCACCGAAGTTTTCACCGAAGTTTTTTGTGACACGCCATTCAACAGATGTTTGGTTTCTTGCGCACCGAGTGCTGCAGCCAATTGTTTTGGGTTGGCCTGAAAAGTCATCATCAAGCCCGACATGCCACAGTCGTATATAGGTGGTGCGATATCATGATCTCTGCACTCGCGATTGATTTTCTCGATACCTCTCCCCCATGACTCGATGTAGCCAGCACGAAAAAAGGCGTTGGCGATGAGCGGGTTGTAAGGTGCGGAAGGGTGCTTTCCCAATAGGCGTTCCAATGTCCAGTCCTGCGGTAATTGTCCGGAACTCCAGAGCACGATCCTGTCTTCGTAAACACTGATTTGAATTGGTATGCCGCTGCTGTAATCCTTGTGTACCACCGCATTGAGCAAGGCCTCGCGCAAGGCAGGGTAGGGAAACAGGAAGCTCTCCACCCGCTGAAGTCCTTCATAGCTGATATAGGCTTTCAAATACTTGGAAAACAGGAGTTCCAGCACCTTCTCTACCTGCTCGAACAAGTTGCCGTGAATTTCATCCTGATAACGAAGATCGTCGTCAGTCAAAAAGAATCCGATTTTTATGAACGCGCCACTGACAAATTTTTCCGGCTGGTCATGGAATAGCAAGGTTGCTGCGCGTCTGAGATAGCTGCCTTCCTTGAGTTGCAGATTTTCGAGCAGCGCATCGTCGCCATCTTGCAACGCTTCTACACTCAGGCGACCACTCTTGACTGCCTTGGTTCTGAATAGCTTGAAAACCGCCGGACTGCAATCTTCCTCGTGAAATCCCGGCACCGGCACACCATCCCAGCGCCTGCCCCTTTTTTGCAGCAAAAACTTGTCCAGCGCCGGCCCCTTCAACTCCTGTTTGGTACTGCCGCTGCGGTAATGATATTCGCCCTTGTAACTGATGGGACTGGGGTAAGCTTCCACCACAATTTCCAGCCAGTCTTTACCACCATCGCTATGCAAATTCACTGGCACCACCATGCCCAGAATATCCCGCACCTTGTTGGGAATGTCCTCCAGCAACTTCGCCGCGTTGGAGACTCCTGTCACTTCACCCTTGTCGTTCTTGCCGATTACAAGCGTGCCCCCCTGCGCATTGGCAAAGCCGCAGATCCACTTCAGATACTCATCGCGCCAAGATTGCTTCCATTCGACGGCTTGGTGTTCCTTCATACCAGACGAACCCTTCCTGTAGGCTGTGAATCATGTCCTGTTTTTCGGCAATTTTCAGCTCCAGAACAGCAGTGCAGCTTCGGCAGAAAACCCTAATTCCATTAGCCAATGCTATCATGTACGCGATTGTTTCCGGAGAATATTTTCCTTCCTCAAGCAATTGCTCGCATATTTCTGTTTTCGTTAGCTTTCCATTTACCGTTTTTGGGTCAGATAAGCCGTGAGTAACATCCTCTTGAGGTTTCCATCGAGGAGCAAGGCTATGACACTGTTCCGAGTAATACGGACTGATATGCCGATGGCGCACAATTCAATACCTCCCAGCGACCACCTTTTTGCGGACCGACGAATCTCAATCGTCCTTCTTTAACCAGCTTGGAACTGGCAAGTTCAAAGGCACGTAGCGACTTGTCAATTTCGGCTGCGACTTCGGCAAGTGTCATGTTCAGATTGGCTTCCAACAATTTAAGGAGTTTCACCGGCGTTTCCACCTGCGTTTTTACTGCAGTTTTATCTGACACGCCATTGAACAGATGTTTGGATTCTTGCGCACCGAGTGCTGCAGCCAATTATTTTGGATTGGCCTGGAAAGTCATCATATAGCCCGACCTGCCACAGTCGTATATCGGAGGTGCGATATCATGATCACGGAAACAATATAATGACCATGCTGACAGCCCATTCGATGAAATCTGCCGAGATTCGATCCCGGATTGAGCTTGACCTCTGCCAGTGAATTGTTCGATGACCTCGAAAAAGCGGCCAAACGTCAAGCGTGCTAAACCACCTCGCGACTTTACACGCACCAAGGAATTATTGAAGGAATAGGTACGGCTATCTCATAGCGCTCGATATGACATGAATCGATTTTCAAAACTCGATCAATGAAATTCCATTGCGTTGTGAGTTTGCTGCCAGCATCGTGTCCAACGTAGCCATATGGCCTACCCCTAATTCCAGAGCAACTGCAAGGTGCAGTGAATCGCCTGAACGAAATCCAAATTCATGTTGCTGAGCCAATTTTGCGGCATGCCTGAATGCATCGCGGCTGACAGGGTAAATTCTCACTCCGCCTTCAACCAATAATGCAAATTCTTTGCGTACCCGCTTTGCATGAGCGTCGGTAATACTGCCTGTGCGCAACTTGATTGAAAGGGCACTGGAGAATTCCGTTAGCAACCAGTCAGCGCTTGCAGGAGTATCGCGTAGATTTGCGAACCAGGTGGTAACAACTTGTGTTTTCGGTTCCGTGATCAACAGCGGTACTATCACGCTCGTGTCAACGTAAATCATCAGTAGCGTTCTTCTTTTCGCATCGTTTCCACAACTGGCGCCGTCATGGGTATCGAGGCATGGAGCTTGACAATGCGCGCCATGAACGAGGTCTTGTCGAATTTTTTCTCTGGCGCGAGTGTAATTACTCCAGCAGGGGTGATGCTGCCCTTCTTGATGTCATGCTCTTGCCAATAATCGGTCAGCTTGTTGCGCGTCTCCTGCCCGGTCATGCGCTGCTGTATCCACTTCTCGCTGCGCCCGTATTTCTGCCAGGTTTCGCGGGCGCGGTCTAGTGAGCGGGCGGGGTCAGCCATTTCCTGCATCCGCTCATAGCCCACCTTTGCCAGCCACAGCTTGATCGGCTCGGCCTTCGGACTGGGCACGGACTGCACCAAGCGCAACAAGGTTTCGGCAGTGGCAACGTCGGTCAGGTAATTTTTACCGTCGGCGGCTGGCAACTTCAGTCGGTTACATTTTGTAACCGACTCGCTACCCTCTTTGTTCAGCCGATTCTTTAGCACCTTCCAGTAATTTCTGGAGGCCTGATAATCCGCTTGCTGAGTCAATACCTGCACAATATCTATCACCGAAAACCACCAGGTTTCCGTTTCCTCGTCATATACCCGGCGGATTTCATGGTCTTCAAAAATGGCTGGTTGGGGTTGCATGGACAGGGCTCCTTAGCTTAAAGTTGATGAAGCTTCAATCGGTGACAACGTTCGTCATCCGAAGCATTATACAATTTCAGCATACAGAAATTATTGCGTCAATGTCCGGCGATTGCTGCTACTCGAACGCTGCTGCCACCAGCCGCAATGCGAATTTCGATGCCATGTTCGAGTTGCTGTTTCAGTTCATCCTCATGAGAAGAGCGCCTCCAGGATTTTTTCCCGATCCTTGGAGTCAGCCGAAAGCAAACGCCGGAACTGTCCCTGTGGCAACATGATGACCTGGCGAAATTGATCGGCCTCGAAGCCTGGCAGCGTGGCTATGCGACTGGAAACCTCGGTGGACTTTGCGGACAGCAGGTTCCAGTCGGTGCCGTTCCATTCGTGTAACTCAGCCCTGGGCAACACTTTTACCGTTTTGCCTTCCCTATTTTTGGCTGCACGCTCCTGTTCAGGGATGCGTTTGACGCGATAGCGCCTGGTGCCGAGATCGAACTCGAGCTCAACCTCGGTCTCCACGTTGTCCGCCGCGTGGTGGCTGCGCATCTCTTTGGGCTGGCGCTTGTCACCAGAAGTTTCTCCGTAAAGGGCGAAGCAGATGCCGTCGAGCAAGGTCGATTTCCCGGCGCCAGTCGGACCGTGAATAAGAAATAGCGCATCAGACGGCAGCTTGGAAAAGTCGATCACTTCGCGCCGGCAAAGGGACCAAAGGCTTGCTGCGCAAGGCGGCGCGGCTTCATGCCACCACCTCGCGCCCGGCCAGCTCAATGGCAGCAATTTCGCTGGCGAGCAGATTCAATGCTTCGTCGTCGAGCGGGCTACCCGTCATGTCTTCGTAAAAGCCGGCGTACAGTTTCTGGATGTCAATTTTTCGATGATCCTGTCCAGGATCAAGCCTGGCAGCACTTCCCGTGCTCCAGATACGCTCAATGGCAAGGGCGTTTGGGTAGGCTGTCCGCAGCTTGCTCATGGCATTAACCGGAGTTTAACAAGTACCAAATTTTAATCAATATAATCATAATATTGCAGCGTACTAGTTTTGTAATAGAGAAATTTCTCTTTTTTTCTTGTTATTTTTCTATTATCTGGTGAA
>CAIRBC010000252.1 GCA_903876685.1 uncultured Nitrosomonadales bacterium
TCACCCCATCCCTCTCCCGCAAGCGGGGAGAGCGCAGCGAGGGGGGCGTAGCCGGGAGTAAGTCGCTACGCGTGTTTCACGTTAAACTCAACCCAATTATTGGACATAATTCGATCGGGTCGCTTACGCACCAGAATTTGTGACGAAGCGCAAATGGTGCGCAAGCGCACCCTACGATGGTATTGAAAATTGTCTAAAAAATAGGTGATTTTTTGCACGCTACGTCGAGATCTGAATTTATCTTTGAACAATTTATCTTTTAACAATTTGTCTGGATACTGCGCATGCCCTATACTTGAACTTGCCATTCAGTAGGGAGAATATAAATGAAATACCTGATTGCGATACTATGTTTCTACCCGGTGCTGGTGCATTCAGAGATTTACAAGGCCGTCGATGCGGATGGTCATGTCACTTATTCCAGTGTGCCGATCAAGGGTGGCAAGAAGATTATTCTGGAACCTTTATCGACCATGATGCCGCCGCCTGCCCAGGCACGTTCAGATGGTTTCCCAAAGGTGGATGCGGCAACGCAGAAAGGCCGCGATGAGGTGCGTCTGAAGATTTTGCAGGATGAACTGAGTACCGAGCTAAAATTGCTGGCCGAAGCCCGACAGAACCTCAAAAACGGAGAGGGTACTCCCGAGGTTTTTCAAACCAAGGATGGCAAGACGTTTCGCAATGTCAGTAAATATGAAGAAAAGGTCAAGTCGCTAAGAGATCAGGTTGATTTGCACAGCAAAAATGTCGAAGCACTTAAAACGGAATTATCCAAATTCAAATAGCTGAACTAGCTGCTGCCTTAAAAATATGTCTGATTTTACCTTACTAAGCACCGAGCACCTGGCTACTGCCATCATGCTGCTGGATGAAGAGGCACGCATCGTTTATTTGAATCTGGCCGCGAAAAATTTATTTGAGTCTAGCGGCAAGCATCTGCTCGGTCATCCGGTGCAACTGGTTTTCACCGATACCGAACAATTGCTCAAAGGAATGCAGCACGCCCTGCGTAATAACGCGAGTTTTATCGAATACGACCTGACGCTGGGCACCTATACCCATGGCAAATTGCATTTGCGGTGTGCAGTGACGCCGGTGCAGCTCGACAAGCGCTACTTGCTGCTGGAATTTCACCCTATGGACAGGCCGCTCAAGCAGGCACGTGAAGAGCAGATGCTGGATCAGACTCAAGCCAATCGCCTGTTATTGCGTAACCTTGCTCACGAAATCAAGAATCCACTGGGTGGCTTGCGCGGTGCTGCACAGTTGCTGGAACATGAACTGGAGAAGCCGGCGTTGCGCGAATACACGCAGGTCATCATGCAGGAGGCTGACCGGTTGCGTATGCTCGTGGAAAAATTGCTGACCCCGCAAAACGCCTCTCATTACAGCGCGGTCAATATTCATGAAGTTCTGGAACGTGTGCGAATCGTGATGCAGTCGGAAATACCTTCAGGACTAACCATTGAGCGTGATTATGATACCAGTCTGCCCTCGATGATCGGCGACAAGGAACAGTTGATTCAGGCAATGCTCAACATCGTGCGCAATGCGGCTCAGGCAATGCAGGGACACGGCATTATCAAGCTGCGCACCAGCATTGCGCGACAGGTCACGCTGATCAAACGGCGTCACCGGCTGGCCATCAATGTACAGATTATCGATAATGGACCCGGTATCCCGGTTGAATTGCAAGACAAGATATTTTATCCTCTGGTGTCCGGGCGAGCCGACGGCCACGGGCTTGGGCTTACACTGGCTCAGGATTTTGTCAGCCAGCATCAAGGTACCATAGAATTCGACAGCGAACCAGGATGTACCTGTTTCAAAGTGCTGCTGCCGCTCCCATAAAGGACATGGCAATGAGGCCACCCCTGCTAATGAAAACTCCATGTCCTTTCCCCGCTCCCCATCCCTCTCCCGCAAGTGGGGGTGGGGGAGTAAGTTGCTACGCGTGTTTTACGTTAAAGGTATTTATATGCAATCTGTCTGGATTATAGACGATGACCGTTCCATCCGCTGGGTACTGGAAAAAGCACTGACCCGCGTACAAATTGAATTCAAGAGTTTCTCCAGTGCAGACAATGCCTTGCGGGAACTGGATAAATCCATGCCGCAGGTAGTGGTTAGCGATATACGCATGCCGGGCATTTCCGGGCTGGATTTTTTGCAGGCGCTGCACCAGCGTTATCCGATGATTCCGGTGATTATCATGACGGCTTTTTCCGACCTGGAAAGCGCCGTTTCGGCTTTTCAGTTTGGTGCGTTCGAATATCTGCCCAAACCTTTCGATATTGATGAAGCGGTTGAATTGATACGACGCGCGCTAGAACATGGGCAGTGCAAATCCGAAGAGACACAAGAAATAGCCGAGGTTGGAATACTCGGGCAGGCACCGGCGATGCAGGAGGTGTTTCGTGCCATTGGCAAACTGTCGCAATCACAGGCGACCGTGCTGATCAACGGTGAATCCGGGACTGGCAAAGAACTGGTAGCACACGCGCTGCATCACCATAGTATGCGTTCAAACAAGCCGTTTATCGCCATCAATACCGCAGCCATACCCAAGGATTTGCTCGAATCGGAACTGTTCGGTCACGAGCGCGGCTCCTTCACCGGTGCGGCTGCTACCCGTCAGGGTCGCTTTGAACAAGCGGAGGGCGGCACCTTGTTCCTGGACGAAATCGGTGACATGCCAGCTGATCTGCAAACCCGTTTGCTGCGCGTCCTATCAGTGGGCAGCTTTTATCGTATTGGAGGTCTACAGCCGATCAAGGCGAATGTGCGCATCATTGCGGCGACCCACCAGAATCTGGACGAACGTGTCAAGCTGGGGCTGTTTCGCGAAGATCTGTTTCACCGACTGAACGTGTTCAGGTTGCGTCTGCCACCGCTACGCGAGCGCCGCGAAGATATTAGTATCCTGGCTAAATATTTCCTGCAAAAAAGCGCACGCGAATTGGGCGTAGAGCAGAAGCAATTGAGCGAAGAAGCATTGCGTTTCCTTTCGGCCCAGGATTTCCCCGGCAATGTGCGACAACTGGAGAATCTCTGCCACTGGCTGGCGGTGATGACGCCTTCGCAACGAGTTGATATTGCGGATTTGCCACCCGAGTGGCGCCAGGAAACCGGCAGTGCGGTGATCAGTGATGACTGGAGCAATGCACTCGCGCAACAGGCCGGACTGGCTTTGCAACGCGGGGAAAATAACATCTTGTCCAGGCTTACCGCAATATTCGAGCGCACCTTGATCCTGCAAGCATTGCATCATACGGGTGGAAGACGCATCGAAGCGGCTACGCTGCTCGGCATCGGGCGTAACACATTGACGCGCAAAATACAGGAGCTAGGGCTGGATAGTCAAGAATTGTAGCTCACACGGAACATGTCAGGCTCCCCAATGATGTGCCAGACCTACTATCTGAAGCCATCCTTCAGCAAGGACTCGAATTGCTCAATCGGCAATGGCTTGCTGAAAAGATATCCCTGGTAGTTTTTGCAGCCCGCATTTTCGAGAATTTGTCGTTGTTCCTCCGTTTCCACACCTTCGGCAATGATGTGCAAATTCAAGCTTTTTGCCATGGCAATGATGGTACTCACAATCGCCCGGTCACTGCTGTCGGTGGGCAGTTCCCGCACGAAGGACTGGTCAATCTTTAGCTGGTTAAGCGGGAGCCGTTTGAGATATTGCAAAGAGGAATAGCCCGTGCCAAAATCATCCAGCGAGAACTGTACGCCGATGCTGTTCAATTCATTCATGGCCAGTATCGAGTCAGCAATGTCTTCCAGCAACAAGCTTTCGGTCAGTTCCAGCTTGAGTAACCTGGGATTGATGGAATGGCGTTGCAAAGCAGCTTTCACTTGAGCCACAAAACCAGGCAAACGGAAGTGCTTGGCGCTTACGTTCACTGCAAGAGTCAATTGGCGGGTAAACGCGTTTTGTTCCCAACTTTTAAGCTGAGCACAAGCCGTATCCAGCACCCATAGCCCGATTGGATGAATCATGCCGTTATCTTCCGCCATCGGAATGAATTCTGCCGGGCAGACTACCCCCCGTTCAGGATGCATCCAGCGGATTAAGGCTTCAGCGCCCAAGGTTCGACGTGCACCGTCCGCTTGAATACTGTCAACCTGAATCTGGTAATACAACTGGAATTGATGCTTATCCAGCGCCTTGCGCAATTCGCCTTCGAGTGCTGCCCGGACATTGATGTTCTCCTGCATTTTCGGGTCGAAAAAACGCAGGGTATTGCGTCCCGCTTTCTTCGATTGGTACATGGCAATGTCAGCTTGTTTCATCAGTTCATCGATCGACTGGGTGTCGGCGCTGAACAGGGCTGCACCTATACTGGGGGTATTGATAAATTCATGCCCGGCAAGTTGATAAGGCTGGTTTAGCAAAGCAAGAATTTTATTGCCCACTATTTCCGTCTGGGTTGCAGCCTCAAGGGAATTTCCGTTCAAACCTTCCAGCATCACTACAAATTCATCCCCCCCCAAACGTGCAACGGTATCTCCTTCCCGCATACAGGATTCCAGGCGCTTTGCCACCTGTTGCAGCAGCAAATCTCCAATGTCATGACCCAGTGTGTCGTTAAGTGTCTTGAAATCGTCAAGATCGATGAATAACACGGCACCTGTCGAACCAGTACGCGCTCTGGAAGCAAATGCTTGTTGAAGTCTGTCGATCAGTAGCCGTCGGTTGGGCAAATGCGTGAGCGGGTCGTAAAATGCCAAATGCTTGATCTGGTCTTCTGCTGCCTTGCGCAGGCTAATGTCGGAAAGAGACGCAACATAATTGGAAACATTCCCTGCAGTGTTTTTAACGGCGGTAATCGTGAGATGCTCTGGATAGATTTCTCCACTCTTGCGCCGATTCCAGATTTCACCA
>CAIRBC010000253.1 GCA_903876685.1 uncultured Nitrosomonadales bacterium
ACCCTACGAAATGGAGGTTCATGGGTAGGGATGGGGAGAGGGATGGGGAGAGGGATCGGACATGGCGGTTTCATTGTCAGGGGTGTCATTCATGTTCATGCCCGTTAGATAATATCGTTGCCCATATCCATAAATGGATTATATTTTTGGAGTGTAAGTTTCATTTTTTAAAAAAACTTCAAAAAAATTAGCATTTTTACAAAATTTCAATTGCAATATATGCGAATATATGAAAATATATGCAACGTGAGCTGAAGGTGAAATTCAGTGAACTGGAAATTAAAAATCTTTCCAATTCGATTTAACGATTCTTCAATTAACTTAAAAAAGTGCGATCATGGCTAACCACAAACGTATTCGTAAAGTATTTTGTACTACCAGAGAAGCTGCAGAATTACTCAATGTGTCCTTGCGCACCGCGCAATTGTGGGTTGAAAAAGGGCTGCTTGAAGCCTGGAAAACCAGCGGTGGACATAGACGTATCACGCGACAGTCGATCGAGCGGATGTATGCCGAAGGATCGCCTGATGAGGCATCCCTTGCTCGCAGCAAGGCTGATATTATCTATCCGACAGGGATTAAAGCGCTGGATATTCTTGTCGTCGAAGATGACCCCAATTTGCGCCGCCTTTACAAAATCAAAATTGGCCGCTGGCAGATGCCGATCAATCTCAGCACCGTGGAAGATGGTGTGAAAGCCCTGACTCATATTGATCATGCGATCCCGGATTTACTGATTCTGGATCTGAAAATGACGGGTATGGACGGATTTCATATGTTGAATGCCATTAGTAATGTTTCTGCCTTGGCCGGCCTCAGCATCGTTGTAGTCAGTGGCATGACTCCTGAAGAAATTGCTCGTCATGGTGCCATACCCAAGGGAATACCTGTATTGTCCAAACCTATTCCATTCGAACAGTTGCGCAAACATGCTGAAGTGGTCGCAGCTAAATGTTCGAAGCCAAGAAAATAAGGATTTATCATGAAAAAAATATTGCTTGTGGATGACCATCCGGATATTCGCCGTCTGATCAAGCTTACCCTGGGCAATGGCTTTCAGGTATTCGAAGCCGGTGATGGCGTTAGTGGCCTTAATCTGATACGCAGTGAGAAACCTGATATGGTGGTGCTTGATGTGATGATGCCTGGCGAACTTGATGGTTTGAACGTACTTGATGCCATCAAAAGTGATGCCAATCTAAAGCATATACGTGTCATCATGGTGACGGCGCGTGGCCAGGTGCTTAATTATGAGGAAGGGTTAAAACGAGGCGCTGAGGCATATTTTGTCAAGCCGTTCAGCCCTCTACAACTGGTTGCTGCCATCAAATCCAGTTTGGCCAAATGAGATCTCCCATGAAACTGGTATCTAATGCCGTGCCTGGAGCAGATACGAGTTTCAGGTTGCAAGAATTATCCCGTACCAGTGCACTGCACCTCCAACTGTACCGTTATGCAGAGGACTTGCAAGTGATGATTGATCGTTATGACGAGCTTGAGACGCATTGTGATGAACTGCTCAAATCAAGCATGGTGCTGATGCAGGGTTGCGATGAATTACAGGAGTTGATGTATAGTTCGCGTGACAGTCATATCGTCACAGACCTGTCAGGGCTTATTTTGAAAAGCAACCCTGCCGCATCAATGACGTTCCCGGATTATATGGAGGGTTTTCAATATATTGAAGAATGGGTAATGCCCTCGCACCTGGGTAATTTTAATGCTCTGCTGTCTACCGCAATTGATACTCACAAAAGTACCGGCAAAGAATGGGAATTACAACTGCGTCGCAAGGATGGAATGCCGATAATTGTAATGGCGCGCATCTTGTCAAGCACTCAGAAAAGTGAGTCCCAGCAGCTTCATTGGATCATGCGTGATGTTACTCCGAGGCGAGAAATGAACTTGGCATCTGATTCGCCCGTTATGGGGGTGTCTGATCGTGATCGTGGCATGATAATTACCGACGTCCAAGGCAACATATTCTCTGTGAATCCCGCCTTTTGTAAAATCACCGGTTACAGTGCCGCAGAGGTGATTGGACGCACGCCGAAATTTCTTTGCTCAAGCATGCACGATGCCAAGTTTTATGCTGATTTTTGGCAATTGCTGCGTGAGAAAGGTCAGTGGCAGGGACAAATTTACAATCGTAAAAAAAATGGAGAGGTCTATGTGGAGTGGTTGGAAGTAAGTTCTGCGTGTAACGCCGATGGCCACATTCTCAGTTACATTGCTGTTTTTTCAGACCTCAAGCGCTGATACAACTCTTTAAAGGGCACAGCCAACCATTCTCTCTTCAGGGAGTGATTGGGTGGTGTTAAAATTTCCGCATGGCCGCGAATTTTGCCAGTTGCAGCAAACTTCGCTTGTATTTTGATTCGTCAAGAAAACCTATCGCAGCACAGGCAGCTTCCGCTTCCTGTAAAGCCTGCTGGCGGGTGAAGTCCAGTGCGCCAGTAGTGTGAATAATTTCCAGCACTTGGTCGAATTTTTCTACATCGCCCTGAACTATCGCATCGCGTACCACTGCTGCCTGTGCTGCTGAGCCATGTTGCATAGCATAAATCAAAGGTAGCGTAGGTTTGCCCTCGGCGAGATCATCGCCCAGGTGTTTGCCGGTCTGTGTTTCATCTGCCGAGTAGTCCAGCACATCATCGATCAGTTGGAAAGCAGTGCCCAGGTGAATGCCATAGCGGGCAATCGCTTCTTCTTCGCTCGTTGTAGCCTTGCCCAAAATCGCGCCCAGACGCATCGCCGCCTCGAACAGTTTCGCCGTTTTACAATAGATCACCCGCATATAATTGACCACGTCCACATCCGCATCGTGGCAGTTGAGCAGTTGCAGCACCTCACCTTCGGCGATAGTGTTAGTCGCGTCAGCCAGTGTTTGCATTACACGCATTTCGCCTACTTCAACCATCATCTGAAAGGCACGCGAATAAAGGAAGTCGCCTACCAGAACGCTGGCAGAATTGCCAAATAACGCATTGGCAGTTTGCCGCCCACGACGTAATGCGGACTCATCCACCACATCATCATGCAAAAGTGTGGCAGTATGGATGAACTCCACTACTGCAGCCAGTTCATGATGGTGTTTGCCGCGATAGCCAAAGGCTTCGGCAGACAATACTACCAGGGCGGGACGCAAGCGTTTTCCACCGCTGTTGATGATGTATGCGCCAATCTGATTTATTAACAACACTTCCGAGTGTAATCGGGTGGTTATCACTTGATCAACGGCGGCCATATCTGCCGCGAGTAATTGCTTGAGATTTTCCAAAAAAGCCTTCATTCAGCTATTGCAGCGTGCAATAGCCACTAGTAATGTACAAGTGCATATTGTCGCATAAAATGGCCATTCTCCAAATAAGCAAGGCGAAAATATTCCTATCACCGGCGAATTCAGACGACACTGCATCGCGTTTATCAACGCCTGAGATAAAGTCGATAATGTTCGCCCTTGTCTCCCTTGCGACGTCCTTCCCAGATTTTTTTCCAGTGCATTTCGTCCTGTAATTGTGCTGGTAGGGAGTCACCCTGAACCAGGCGTAATTCGCATAGAAGTTTGGGATCGGCTTGAGTAACGATATGGCCGAAATATTGCAACATTGCGCGTTGACTGTCGCCTAGCGCCTCGCGTCCTATGCACTGGTAATTGTGCGGCATTGCCTGTTGCAGCGAAGCGACCATGTTGCGATAACTCTTGCCGCTGTCCAGCCACGGTAGCCAGAGGGTCATCGCCAGTATCCAGATCAGCGTGATGCCTGTGGCCCAGTTCACCACTGCGCGGCGCATCGAGCGACCGACACGCCAAACCAGTATCAGCCATAGCAGGGTCGCCATGACGGCGATCCCGAAAGGCAATACATGAAAATCAGCTTCGAAGCCGGGTTGATAATCCTTTAGCCATAAGGTAATCCTGGCATGGTTATCCAGTAGCAGACCGGCCCACCCCCACCACAGCAGGATGGCGGCCAGAGCAAAGGTCATCAGTCCGAACCAGTCCAGTGCATTGGAGGCTCCGCGCTTTAGCATGGATAACGAAGAGGTTGCCAGCAGTGTGAGAGGCAGCAGCATGGGTAGTGCATACACTTCCTTGATATTCGGCACGAAACTCAAGGTCATCAACATGATGCAAAAAATCACCAGCGGCAATTGTAAATCATCACGTAGTGCCAAACGGTTACGCGATTGCCATACCGCCCAGGCTGCCAGCGGGAAGGCAGGCCAAGCCAGCCAGGGCAAGGTTTTAAGGTAATATAAGGATTCTTTACCAGGGTCGTTTTTTAGGTAATCCAGCCAGTGCCCGATATTATGCGTCCATGCCCAGTCGGTAAACAGGGCGGGTGAATGCAGGTATAGCAACAACGGCCAGATGCTTAGCCAGGGTAGAGCACAGAGTGCTGCGATTAGCTGGCTGGCGATATATTTTTGGCTGCGCCAGTTGTGAAAAAGTGCGGGCAATAAGCAGGAGATGAATAAAAACCACAGCGGAGCGATGAAACCTTTGGCCATGAAGCCTATGCCCAACCCGGTGCCGATAAAGAAACCAGCGCGTAACGACCGTTCCTGGCTATGTGTGTAGCCATACAGCAGCATGGCCATGCCAGCCAACAGCGCCAGATCGGTGATGATCTGATGGGCACGCACCAGCATACCCACGCAACCCAGCAAAATGATTGCCGCTGCAAAGCCGCGGTTTTCACCGTAGAGCTTGCGACCGGCGAGTCCAATAAACAGCAGAGTCAGCGCGACATAGAATCCGCTGGCGAGACGAGCACCGTCATGCAGCGGCAACAATGGTCTGAATAATTTGGCAAACAGTAATGCAGTCCAGTAGTACAGCGGCGGTTTGTCCATATACGGCTCGCCGGCCAGTGTCGGTATCAGGTTGTCGCCGCTTTGCAACATCGAATAAATTAGTCCGAAACTGGTTGCCTCATCCGGTTTCCAGGGGTCGTGGCCGACCAGTCCCATGGTTAGCCAAATTAGACACAACAATGACAGCAGTGCTGCCTTGCCGGGTGTGATCGGGTTGGGATCGGTAGGTTTTATGAAATACATTTGCGGGCTGCTTATTCAACGAGCTTGATACGTTCACCCGCTGCGGGTTCGCCCTTGGGATATTGCCCGTTGATCAAGCGCAGATAGGTTTCTGCCGATTTACCGAGCGGAGAATTTTGCGCGAGCCAGGCATAGCTATCATTCTTTCGTGCGGTAAAGATGCGCAGGGTGAGCGGTTTGATTTGTCTGTGTTCTTCGTTGCTGAGCATATGAAAACTATGCAGTGTATCCATCATAGCGGTACGATATTTGATGAGTGCGTCGCGGTTTTTGTATCTTCCTTGCAAGATAAAGGTATTTTTGTCCAGAAAAATGATGCCGCTGAGGCTTTCAGGCGTATCAATCAGCGCGACTGGTAAACCATTGCTGATGATAGTGTGAATCGGCACATTAGCTGCCAGTCGCTGTGCATATTCGTTCAGGGACTCGCGGGGTCTAGGTTCTGCTTTCAATTGCAACTGAGCTTCCCCCTGCGGACTGATGGCAAGCAAGGTGTTTTGGGAGTTATGTAGCTGCCAGGTCTCAGGAAATTGCACGGCGATTGCCAATTTTCCGTGATAAAACTGATTGTTGCGCACGATGCCTTGATCGCCGTTGTCGTTGAATACCAGTCCGTCCAGGGCGGCAAGATATTCATCGTGTCCGGCAAAGTGTGGCTGTGTGTTATTTCCGGCTGCACTTACCGCCTGCTGCAAGCGAGTGTCGTTATCCGGGTGCGTCTCGAACAGCCCATGATAATGGCGTGGTTCGCGGCCTTCCTGTTTCGCCAGTTCAGCATCCTTCAATTCCTGGTTTTTCAATACGCCGATGACCTTGATGATGGCTTGTGGATCATAATCGGTGCGTGACAGATAGACTGCACCCAGTCGATCCGCTTCCAGCTCATGTTCCCGGCCATAGCCGGAGAGAAGCGCCCCGCTCACCATGCCGGAGACTTTTTGCGCCACTGTACTGCCCACACCTGGAATGAGTAGTGAGGCGATATTAATGCCGATATTGGTCGCTTGTGAGGCACTTTGCTGGCGGACGCCATGACGCGCGGTCACATGGCCAATTTCATGCCCCAGTACGGCAGCCAGTTCCGCCTCGCTGTTTAAATAGGCTAAAATGCCACGGGTAATATAGACATAGCCTCCCGGCAGTGCGAAAGCGTTTATTTCCGTCGAATCCAACACGGTAAAGTGATATTGCAGATTAGGACGATGGCTCTGCCGGGCAATTTTCTGACCGACCCGGTTGACGTAATCCTGTAAGGCCAGCGAATCGTAAACCTTATATTGTTTTCTTATTTTTTCGTCTTCCTGGCGGCCAAGAGCCATCTCCTGGCTTTCTGACATCATCACAAAATCGCTTTGCCCTGTGACCGGATTCTGCGCACAACCTGACAACAGTATGAGGGCAAGGCAGAATAGGTAAAGGCGCATTTTGCATTTCCTGTTGGTTATAGAGAGTTGCCAATAAAAAAGGCAGCAAACGCTGCCTTTGTCTGGAACTGTACAGACAAGTTCCGTTATGCGGCAGCGGTCTTGCCGTATTTCTGGCGGAATTTATCGATGCGTCCTGCGGTATCGACAATCTTTTGTGTGCCGGTGTAAAACGGGTGACATTCCGAGCAGACTTCGACTTTAAGCTCTGGCTTGGTCATCGATGACTTGGTTTTAAAGTTATTACCGCAACTACAGGTAACGGTTATTTCCTGGTACTTGGGATGGATATCGGCTTTCATTTATTTTCCTGGCAAATAATTTGGTGCGGCGGGTGTACGCACTCACGGGGACGGCATTATCCCTAAAAGTATCCACTTGCGCAAATTTTTGTAGACCAGTTATGATACAGGCTGAAACTTTTGTACAAATGGAGCAAGGATGAGCACATTAGGTCGCAACGATTACCGCACCCTGGCCTTGTCAGCCTTGGGCGGCGCACTGGAATTTTACGATTTCATCATCTTTGTGTTTTTCGCACTGGTGATTGGAAAACTTTTTTTCCCTCCCGATATGCCGGACTGGCTGCGTCAGGCTCAAACCTTCGGTATTTTCGCGGCAGGTTATCTGGCGCGTCCGCTGGGGGGGATCGTGATGGCGCATTTTGGCGATCTGCTCGGGCGCAAACGCATTTTCATGCTGAGTATTTTTTTGATGGCCGTGCCTACGCTATTAATCGGCCTGTTGCCCACCTATGCCGATATCGGCATTTACGCGCCTTTACTGCTGCTGTTGCTGCGACTGTTGCAGGGCGCGGCGATCGGCGGCGAAGTGCCGGGGGCTTGGGTGTTTGTTTATGAACATGTGCCCAAACGCCATGCCTGTCTGGCCTGTGGTACGCTAACGGCCGGGTTGACTGGCGGAATCCTGTTAGGCTCGCTGGTTGCGACTGCGATTAACCGGCTGTATTTGCCAATGGAAATACTGGGTTATGCCTGGCGTGTTCCCTTCGTTATCGGTGGTATTTTTGGTCTGGTTTCGCTGTGGTTACGCAATTTTCTGCATGAAACCCCGGTGTTTAAGGAGATGCAGCAAAGACAGGCGTTATGTGCCGAATTGCCTTTGAAAACCGTGGTTCGTTCGCATCGTTTTGCGGTGGTTTTGACGATGCTGCTCACCTGGCTGTTATCTGCTGCGATCATCGTGATGATTTTGATGACGCCCACGCTGGTGCAAAAGCTTTATGCCATTCCCGCTGCAACGGCCTTGCAGGCGAACAGTCTCGCGACGCTGTTTTTAAGTCTGGGTTGTGTGATATTTGGCGCGCTTGCGGACAGATATGGCTCGGCACGCGTGTTATTGTTCGGCTGCGCTTTACTGGGAATGACCTCAGCACTTTTTTATCAACAGATGGCATCAGCACCGCAACACATCTATGAGCTCTATGCCTTATGCGGATTTTTTGTCGGCGTGATCGGCGTGGTACCCGGCATTGCGGTACAGGCATTCCCTGCGGTG
This sequence comes from uncultured Nitrosomonadales bacterium, assembly GCA_903876685.1. GTDB lineage: Bacteria > Pseudomonadota > Gammaproteobacteria > Burkholderiales > Gallionellaceae > Gallionella. The sequence goes on from CAIRBC010000253.1 coordinate 8,007, forward strand.
GTGCGTTTTTCCGGTTTATCATTCTCCTATAATCTTGCCTATGCGGTGTTTGGTGGACTGACACCGGTGATGGTGAGTATGCTGCTGCCGCTGGATGCTCTGGCACCGGCGCATTATGTGGTGACTTTATGTGCGCTGGGTGTGATCATTGGCATCTATTTATGGCGTACTGAAGTGACACACCCGGCGCTGACTTCATAAAATGCCAGCGATCACTTCCCGCTTACATTTTTTGCATAACATCAAACGGGGCGAGTAAACTGCGCGCCCCACCTTCAGGTTAAATTCAATGCAAAGTTTCGGCAGTCAGGATGCACAACTCGACCAGATCAAATTACCCCCCCATTCGGTGGAGGCCGAACAATCGGTGATCGGTGGTTTGTTACTGGAGGCAGGTGCGCTGGACAAGATCATCGACCTGATTAGTGAAGAAGATTTCTATCGCTATGAACATCGTCTGATTTATCGCCAAATTCTGCGTCTGTCCGAACTGGCCAAGCCGGTGGATGTCATTACCGTGGCGGAGTCTCTGGAAATTGCCGGTGAGCTGGAAAAGGTCGGTGGTTTGCCGTATTTGGGCAGTCTCGCACAGAATGTGCCTACGGCAGCCAATGTCAGACGCTATGGTGAAATCGTGCGCGAGCGCTCCATTATGCGTAAATTGGTGGAGGTCGGCACCGATATTTCCAGTAGCGCCTATAACCCGACCGGACGGGATGCAGCGCAATTGCTGGATGAGGCGGAAAGAAAAGTGTTTGAAATCGCCGAGGCCGGTTCGCGCGGAAAACAGGGCTTCATGTCGATGCCGCCGCTATTGACTGAAGTGGTTGCGCGCATCGAGACTTTGTACGGTCGCGACAATAATAGCGATGTCACCGGAACGGCGACCGGGTTTGTTGATCTGGATCGGATGACATCCGGTTTGCAAGCCGGCGAACTGATTATCGTTGCCGGTCGTCCCAGTATGGGCAAAACGGCATTTTCGATTAATATTGCCGAGAATGTCGCTTTGGACAGTAAGCTGCCAGTAGCCGTGTTCAGTATGGAAATGGGTGCCTCGCAACTGGCGATGCGGATGCTGGGTTCGGTGGGTAAACTTAACCAGCATGATTTGCGTACCGGTCGTCTGGGTGATGACGATTGGGGCAGATTGACTCATGCGCTGGGCAAACTCAATGACGCGCAGATTTTTATTGACGAAAGCGCTGCCTTGTCTGCGCTGGAGGTACGCGCCCGATCGCGCCGTCTGCATCGCCAGCACGGCGGATTGGGCTTGATCGTCATTGATTACTTGCAACTGATGAGTTCGAATTCGGGCAAGAACAGTGAGAATCGTGCCACTGAAATTTCGGAAATATCCCGTTCCCTCAAAGGGCTGGCCAAGGAATTGAGTGTGCCGGTGATCGCACTCTCGCAGTTGAATCGCAGCCTGGAGCAACGCCCTAATAAACGACCGGTGATGTCGGATTTGCGCGAATCCGGCGCTATCGAGCAGGATGCCGATCTGATCCTGTTCATTTATCGCGACGAAGTCTATAACACCGATTCACCGGACAAGGGCAAAGCCGAAATTATTATTGGCAAGCAGCGTAACGGGCCTATCGGTAAAGTAGAATTGGCATTTCGCGGCGAATACACACGTTTTGATAATCTTGCCTCAGGCAGTTATTGATCCTTCAATCCTGTGCAGGTAAAATCGAATCCATGAGTAAAGCATTCACTACTGAGCGCGCCGACGAGTCTGACGATGCTGATGAAGAACCTGCTGCGCCGTTGCCAGCAGGTGCAAAAAATTACATCACGCCAGGCGGATACCAGCGACTGAAGGATGAATCCGAGCAGCTTTGGAAAATAGAGCGACCGGCGCTGGTTAAAACTATTACCTGGGCTGCTTCTAATGGAGACCGTTCGGAAAACGGCGATTATATCTATGGCAAGAAGCGTTTGCGCGAAATTGACCGGCGTGTGCGATTCTTGCGTAAGCGTCTGGAACTGGCTGAGGTTGTCGATCCGGCGCTGCGTCGGGAGTGCGAGCAGGTGTTTTTTGGCGCTACGGTGGTGGTTTGTGATGAGAGTGGAAGCGAGAGCAGCTATAGTATCGTTGGCGTGGATGAGGCGAACGCCGGGCGCGGTTTGATCAGCTGGGTTTCACCGCTGGCGCGTGCCTTATTGAAATTGCGGGCAGGCGAGTTGGCGCTGTTGCGCACGCCTGCCGGTATTCAGGAATTGGAAGTTATTTCGGTCAGCTATCGCAGTATTGAATGAATTCAGGGGCAGCAATAAGACAGGCTGTGGCTTAGTAAACAAAATTTTATGCAATTCTTTATGGATGCAAAGCTATTACAAATTATCGGCAACAGACCGCAGAATTATCCGCATACGCTGGAAAAACTATACCCGCGTGTGCTGAACAAGATCGTGGAATTGTGGGATCACAGCGATATAGACGCCTATTTTAACGATTTGCTGGTCAGCGATCGCCCCGATCGTCAGGGTTTCCCGCCGGAGGTGGCCTCAGATATCATGTTTTTGAGCCAGTTGCATACACGTTTGCATGCTCCCCCCCAGGTTGATACTGGCTGGAACAGTGTATGGGAGGCTGCCAAGTTGGAAATTGAGAAATTAGGGGTGTCCTATAGCAGGGAAGGCATGCTCAAGGCTTGTGAAGGTGGAAAAACCGAGGCTGTCACCCTGTTTCTAAAATCCGGTATGGATGCCGACACCTTGGATGAGCGGCAATGGACGCCGTTGATGATCTCTGCCTATAACGGGAATAGGGATATGGCCGCGCTGTTGATCAATAAAGGTGCCGACATACGTCACAAGGATTTGGGCGGTTACACCCCTTTACATTGGGCAGCATTCAATGGTTTTGTGAATGTGGTGGAATTGTTGCTGGATAAGCAGGCCGAGGTGGATGCGCGCAGCAAACACGGTTGGACTGCTTTGCTGCAGGCCGCCACTCGAGGACATTTGTCGGTAACCCAGATGCTGATTGCAAGAGGTGCCGATGTCAATGCGGTTTCCAATGAAGGCTGGTCGCCTCTGCATAAAGCGGCGGCGAATGGTCATTTGGCCGAGGTGCTGCTATTACTCAGCAAGGGTGCTGATAGCTCTGCCGAATATGGAAGTGGCATAACGGCGCTGGATCTGGCCAAAAAGAACAAGCACGAACAGATTATTGTGGCATTATCCAGAAAAACATGATTCAGGCATTTTAGTAAACACCCAATTAATTACATACTCAGGGAATTCACCATGAAAAAAATAGAAGCAATTATCAAACCGTTCAAACTGGATGAAGTGCGCGAGTCGCTTTCGGAGTTGGGCGTAAGCGGCCTGACGGTCACCGAAGTGAAAGGCTTCGGGCGGCAGAAAGGCCACACCGAATTATATCGGGGTGCAGAGTATGTAGTTGATTTTCTACCAAAAATAAAGGTGGAGATGGTGGTTCCCAGCGAGTTGCAGGACAGAGCAGTCGAAGCGATTATCAAGGCAGCGCATACCGGCAAGATCGGTGATGGTAAAATCTTCATTTACTCAGTGGAGCAGGTCATCCGCATTCGTACCGGGGAAACCAATGAGAGTGCGCTATAACGACAGAGTTTAATAATTACCGAGCCTGAAAAAGGTTTCTACCCACAGGCTTGAAGTCGCTGGTTATATTAAGGTACACACTCAAATGGAGCTATTGCCTGCCGAGTTGGCAATCAAGGTGACGCGCATTATTGTTGCTTTGCAGCAAGAGGCTGAGCGCTACACACCCGTTGGTACGACACCGGTCATAGAATCGGCTACGCTACATTTTACCCGGGTCATTGATCCGGGAAATCAATTACCCGGTTACACCGGCGTGTGGCGAAATGCGCGTAACGATCGTTGTGGTATGCTGAATTTTAATAGCGACCATAGTTTTTTTGCCGAATACGATCTATTCTGTCCTCATCCCCGTGATCCGCGCTGGTTCGTGGAGATGGTGACCGCATGGGGTAGTGACGAGCAAGTGCAGTGCGAAGTAAAGTTGATTCCGAGTCTTTAATTTCAAACCGAAACCCTGAGTTCAGACATCCCTGAATTAGTAAGATCATGTTTTTTGCAAAAAAATATTAAATGAGCCAATTTTGTAGGAGCGAGTTTGCTCGCGAATGACTTTCGCCAGCAAGCAGGCTCTTACGAAAATCGGTTTATTGATAATTCCCATAAAACCTCAATTGTTAGCTCGAGGTATAGTAATTTTCTTTTTCGAGGTGCTGCATCTTCAACGTCATCTTGCGCCAGTGAGAGCTGAGTTGGATATCGGTTTCCTCGACAGGGCAGCGGGTAGGTAACGGTTCGGCTGGGTTCCCCCTTCGGGACAAGAGCGGCTTTATTGAGTAACCCAACATCGGCAACATCGAAGTGTCGGGTTACGCTATCGCTAACCCGACCTATATGCTTCACCTGCAGCGGTTTGACGGTTAATCAATCTTCGACCTCGAAGCCCACCACGTTGCGTTGCTCCCGCGAAAACTCTATGCCGATCAGATGGATCGGTTGCCCCGCAGCACGGTATTTGTCGGCGTAGGCTTTATCCTTGAGTTGCTGCAAGGCGCGACCCTCTGGAAAACATTCGACGACCTTGAATTCGAACAGATAGATATGACC
>CAIRBC010000254.1 GCA_903876685.1 uncultured Nitrosomonadales bacterium
CCTTCGGGTTATGAGCCCGACGAGCTACCGAGCTGCTCCACCCCGCGTCAGCGAAGTCGTGCACTATAGCGATGGATTTCAATGCCGTCAACTTTTTTTTACTTCTTTAATATTTTTTCTCTGCATTGTCACTAAGAATGACCAGTTAATCCTCTTAATATTGCCAGATAATATATTGACAGCATTCAGCAAAACACGGAAACTATACATAGTGCCGATTTGACATCAGCTTGCGGGGCACTTAAAACATACACGCTAAAGCGTAGCAACCGCTCCGCGCAAGCTAGGCGGTTTTTTTCGTTATTGTGTAAAGGTTTCAATTTTGAACTTATCAAATAGCATAGGTATTGTCAGCGCAAAACGCGCTCAATTTGACACACCGCTGACTTTCCGCAGTGGTGCTGTGCTACCTCGTTATGAACTTGTCTATGAGACTTATGGTAAATTAAATGCTGACAAGTCCAATGCGATTCTAATTTGTCATGCTCTATCCGGTCATCATCATGTAGCCGGCTATTATGCTGACAAGCCTGAAAATATTGGCTGGTGGGACAACATGGTCGGCCCCGGTAAACCTGTCAATACTGATAATTTTTTTGTAATCTGCCTGAATAACCTGGGTGGTTGCCATGGTTCTACAGGTCCTTCTTCCATTGACCCTGAAACCGCTAAACCTTATGGTGCAAATTTTCCCGTCATCACCGTAGATGACTGGGTTCAGTCTCAGGCTCGCCTTGCAGACCTGCTTGGCATCCAACAATTTGCCGCCATTATGGGCGGCAGTCTGGGTGGAATGCAGGCCTTGCAATGGTCTTTGACTTTTCCGGAGCGGGTGCGCCATGTGCTGGCTATTGCCGCAGCGCCGCATCTGACTGCTCAAAATATCGCCTTTAACGACGTAGCCCGCAGTGCTATTCTTACCGATCCTGATTTTCATTCCGGCAATTATTACCAGCATGGTGTAGTGCCGACACGCGGTTTGCGACTGGCACGCATGCTAGGACATATCACTTATCTTTCAGATGATGCAATGGCCGATAAATTTGGACGGGAATTACGAAATGGCCAATATAATTATAGCTACGGCATTGAATTTGAAATCGAATCTTATCTGCGCTATCAAGGCGACAAATTTGCGGCTTACTTCGATGCCAACACCTATTTGTTGATGACCAAGGCGCTGGATTATTTCAATCCTGCCCACGATTTTGATGGTAATCTGAACAAGGCCTTCGCCTCTGCCAAAGCCGATTTTCTGGTGATCTCATTCACCACAGACTGGCGCTTTTCACCCCAGCGTTCGCGTGAAATTGTTCGCCCTTTGCTACATAACCATCGCAATGTGAGCTATGCTGAAATCGTTTCCACCCATGGCCATGACTCTTTTCTGATGGAGCAGCCTCATTATTTTGATGTAATCCGCGCTTACCTGGACAATGTCAAACAGGAGTGTAATTCATGACCAATCACGATATTGCACGACTCGCTGCAGAACGTCCTGATTTTGCTGCGATCGCCGAATGGATACCCAGAGGCGCTTCTGTACTTGATCTGGGCTGCGGCGACGGCAGTCTGCTACGCTATCTCAAGGAAACTTGTGCCGTCAAAGGCTATGGCGTGGAAATAAACGATCTTGATATCGTTTCATGCATCGCTAACAACGTCAATGTGATTCAGAATGATCTGGAGTCCGGCCTTGCAGATTTTGAAGATGGTTCTTTCGATTTTGTAATCCTTTCTCAGACTTTGCAAGCCACGCGGCACACAGAACCTTTAATCCGGGAAATACTTCGGGTTGGCAAAGCCGGTATCGTCAGCTTTCCCAACTTTGGCTACTGGAGAAACCGTATCAGGGTTATGCTGGGCAATATGCCACTTTCCAGCGAATTGCCGTACCAATGGTACAACACGCCGAATGTACATCTATGCACACAACACGACTTCGAAGAGTTCTGCGGTAAACAGGGAATCGTTATACTGGGTCGCCGCGTGATGACGGGTGAACGAGAAATTAAGCTGCTGCACAATCTGCTTGGCAGCACTGCGGTCTATCGATTCCAGCGTGGAATCTGAGCTGTTTATTAGAATTTCACCAGATCAATCTTGATTTTGGATGATATTTCAGCTCTTTAATTACCTTTCACAATGATATCCTTCAGGCAACAATTTTTTAGCCCCCGCATGTTGATCTGCGTATTTACCGGCTTCTCCTCCGGGTTGCCGTTGTATCTACTGCTTAACCTGGTACCAGCCTGGCTGCGCACCGAACACATAGACCTGAAAGTAATCGGCGCCTTTGCACTAATCCAGTTTCCTTATACCTGGAAATTTCTCTGGTCACCGCTGCTCGACCTGTATGTACTGCCGGTACTGGGAAGACGACGTGGCTGGATGTTGCTAACGCAAACTACCTTGCTACTGGTTGTCGCAGCTCTGGGTGGTTTTTCGCCTCACGATGATCTGGGTATCATCGTTATGCTCGCCACCCTGCTCGCCTTTCTTTCAGCCACGCAGGACATCGTACTGGATGCCTACCGACGCGAATTGCTGCTGGAGCAGGAACTTGGTCTGGGCAACGCAATTCATGTCAACGCCTATCGTATTGCGGGACTGATTCCTGGCTCACTTTCCTTGATACTTGCAGACCACCTGCCTTGGCATAGCGTATTCATCATTACCGCGCTATTCATGCTGCCCGGCATGGCAATGACGCTGCTGGTCAAAGAACCTGTTTCGGGCGAACCTCCCAAAACCCTGCGCGCCGCCGTGGTTGAACCGTTTCGTGAATTTATCGGGCGTCAGGGTATACAAGGTGCCTTGCTGATTCTATGTTTCCTGTTTTTCTATAAATTAGGCGATAGCCTGTGTACTGCTTTAGCCACCCCGTTTTACCTGGATATGGGTTTCAGTAAGTCGCAAATAGGATTTATTGCAAAAAATGCTGGGCTATGGCCTGCGGTTTTCGGTGCGTTGCTGGGTGGTGTCTGGATGTTAAAACTAGGGATCAGTCGCGCACTCTGGTTGTTTGGTGCAGTGCAGTTGTTATCGATATTCGGCTTTTATTGGCTGGCCATGATGGGCACCCATTCGGAAATTACTCCCATTAATCTGCTACAACTTGCGCTGGTGATTGGCCTTGAAGCCTTGGGAGTTGGCCTGGGAACCGCTGCCTTTGTTGCCTATATCGCTCATAGCACTCATCCTGCCTATACGGCCACTCAATTTGCACTCTTTACCAGCCTGGCCGCAGTTCCTCGCACTTTTATCAACGCAACCGCTGGCTGGCTGGTTGAAATCCTGGGCTGGGGAAATTTCTTTCTGCTTTGCGCGGTACTGGCGATACCGGGTATGCTATTGCTCTTGAAAGTAGCGCCTTGGGATAAAGGGTTAGACAACGCACCACACTTCAAGTCAGGAAATTGAAATGGCGATTTATGCTATAGGCGATGTGCAAGGCTGTTATACCGAACTGTTGCGTTTATTGGAAGTTATCCATTTTGATTCAAGCTCAGACCGGCTATGGCTGGTTGGCGATTTGGTGAATCGCGGCCCGGATTCATTGAAAGTGCTACGCCTGATCAAGTCGCTGGGTGAAAGTGCTATTACCGTACTCGGTAATCACGACCTGCATCTGCTCGCCGTATCTGAAGGTGCCGCGGAGCTTGGCCGCAGCGATACCCTGGATGAAATTCTCAGTGCTCCGGATCGCGAGGAATTGCTATACTGGCTAAGGCATCAGCGCTTACTGTATGTACAGAATGAGCATGTGCTGGTTCATGCAGGATTACTGCCACAATGGAGTGTTACTCAGGCCGAGAGTCTGGCACATGAAGTCGAGGCCGCTTTACAGGGAAATGAATACGCCGTCTATTTAAAGCTCATGTATGGCAATACCCCGCATGAGTGGGCCGATGAGCTGGAGGGCTATAAACGTTTGCGCGTTATTCTCAACGCATTCACCCGAATGCGCATCTGTACCGAAAGTGGCAGAATGGAATTCAAATTCAAAGGTTCAGTACCGAATATTCCTGCAGGATATCTACCATGGTTTGAAGTTCCCAAGCGCGCCAGCGGTAATGCTACGCTCGTGTTTGGTCACTGGTCTGCACTAGGACTGCTCCAAAAAGATAAGCTGCTTGGGCTCGATAGCGGCTGCCTGTGGGGTGGGTCACTGAGCGCTATCCGATTGGAGGATCGTAAACTTTTCCAGGTTAACGGTCTAAACGCCGTTAGAACGACATGCTAGCGATCTGTTTAACCAAATAATTTATAAACTAATGGCGATTGATAGGTTATCATTTGCTTCTATGAACTTTTCCGATTTTTCTTTAGCATCTCTGAACTTATACCCATGAATCGTTTATTGCGACAGGATCTTTATTAATGTTATCGCGTAAATTTAAGGTTAAGCATTATATTCTGATTGGTATTTCTTTCCTGATCCTTGCGATTATCTCCATTTCGATCGCCTCTACGCTGCTGCTTCGAGAACGGGAAATTGAAGAATGGAAGCGCCAACTTTCTGATCTTACAATGGTTCTTGCGGAACAAACTACCCAGTCGATGGCTTCCGCAGAGATGGCGATGGACAGTATTGCCGAGCGTATTAATGCAATGGACATACAAAACCAAAACCAATTACGCGCAAAAACCCATAATGAGCAGGTCTATCAAATATTGAGGGATAAAATCGCCGGATTACCGCAAGTAGATGTTGCCTCAATCGTCGCCGCTAATGGGGAAGTACTTAATTTTACTCGCTCATTTCCTGCACCCGCCATCAACCTTGCTGATCGCGATTACTTTCAGAAACATTTAAGCGACCCTGCACTCAGAATATTCATCAGCCTTCCGGTTAGAAACAAAGGCAATGGCAAATGGGTGTTCTACCTCAGTCGCCGCTTGAATGACAAGTCAGGGCAAATGATAGGCCTGGTTCTGGTAGGCATTTCAGTTGACCAATTCACCAATTTCTTCGAACGTTTATGCAGAAATTTAGGTGAAGGCGCGGCTATCACGCTTTATCGCAAAGATTTCTCCATTTTGACGCGCTGGCCAGCTCGTGATCAGCTGATCGGACAAAAGAACCTTAGCGGTGCTGCCCATCATGTCATCGAAGATTTGAAAAAAAACAGTGATGTCATTCACACCGCCAGCCCGCGATTCGCTGATGATGGCCTACAAATCGGACGACTGGTTTCCGTCCGTACATTGGAGCGCTTTCCGATGATCATGAACCTTACGGTGACAGAAGATTTGTTTCTGACCAACTGGCGCCATACTTCAAAACTAATTATTACGGTTGCTACAGGATGCATCGTCTCATTGACTATATTAACTATTTTCCTGTTGCGAGTAGTACGTCAGCGTGAGCAAAGTTCCCAATTGCTGAGCGAATTATCCGATCAGGTGCCAGGTGTATTATTTCAACTTCAGCTTTCTCCAGAGGGAGATTTTTCTTTCCCCTATGTCAACAAGGGTTTGGAGGAAACACACGGAAAAAGTGTAGCGCATACCAAGGACATTAAGCTGCTGGACTATATACATCCTGAAGATAATCAAAGATTTCATGCTTCGCTGATGGAATCGGCTCTCAAGCTACAACCCTGGCACGAAGATTACCGAACGATTCATCCCACACATGGCATCATCTGGCGTCACGGGGATGCAATGCCGCAAAAATTAAATGACGGCACCATTCTATGGCATGGTTACATCTCCGACATCACTGAACGTAAACAGGCAGAACAAGCACTGCAAAAGGAAAGTGAAAAGAACTATGCATTATTACGTAACGCCAGCGATGGCATCCATATTCTGGATTATGATGGAAATGTGATCGAAGCAAGCGATTCATTCTGCACCATGCTGGGATATACCAGAAATGAAGTTATCGGCATGAATGTATCCTGCTGGGACATCGGCTTCAGTGATCCCGCACAACTAAAGTCTGTCGTACATCAGCAATTCACCAGTACCGAACGTGTTCAATTCGAGACTCGTCATCGATGCAGGAATGGAACCATTCATGATGTTGAGGTTAGCGGACAGGCGCTAGTGCTTAATGGCAAACCCGCCTTGTTCAATTCTGCTCGCGATATAACCGAAAGAAAGAAAGTCGAGATTGCACTACAAATAGCCAAGTCGAATGCCGAGGCTGCCAATCGAGCCAAAAGCGATTTTCTCGCCAATATGAGCCACGAGATTCGTACTCCGATGAATGCCATACTCGGTATGGCGGAAATTCTCTCTGAAACCGGACTCACTGCCGAACAACGCAAATATGTGGAGGTTTTTCAGAATGCCGGCAAAAACCTGCTTGAACTGATTAATGATATTCTCGACATGTCCAAAATTGAAGCAGGTCAACTGGAACTGGACAACGCCGATTTTTCACTCGAACAAATGCTCAATGATCTGGTCGATTTACATGCCACCAACGCCTTTGACAAAGGACTGGAACTGGTACTGGACATCGAACCCGGAGTACCAGAATTTGCGCATGGCGATGTCAGAAGGCTCAAACAATGTCTAACCAATCTGGTCGGTAATGCGATTAAATTCACCGCTAAAGGACTCATACTGTTATGTGTACACCCCGATCATAATCAACAGGATAGCATGCAATTTTCCGTTTCTGACAGTGGGATTGGTATCCCTCTGGAAAAGCGTGATACTATTTTTGAGGCATTCTCGCAGGCAGATACCAGTGTGACTAGACGCTTTGGCGGCACCGGTCTGGGACTAACGATTACCCGTCGCCTGGTGCAACTGATGGGCGGAGACATCTGGGTTGATTCTGAAGAAGGCAAGGGCTCTACTTTTTACTTTACTGCACATCTTCCCATTGCAACCCAGTCGGTTCGTAGCGATATACCTGTAGATTTGCGCAACCTGAAAACCCTGGTTGTCGATAATCTTGCAATTAATCGCACCATCGTGCGGCAATATCTGCAAGTGCTGGGAGCTGAAGTATTTGAAGCTGCCTCTGCAGATCAAGCAGAATTACTCATACAGCAAGCCTTAGCGCTAAATGATCCTTTTGCGCTACTACTCGTGGATCTTTTTGAAGCGGAGGATCATAAGCAGAGCTGCCTGAATATGATTGCCCGGTTAAAAGCCGATCAGGCTAGGGGGGATCTGAAAATAATCATACTTTCCTCAACTGATTGGGCAAAACAACACGCGAAAAACCTTGCACTGAGTTTCCTGTCCAAACCGATCAAACGGCATGAACTGATACAGTTAATCGGTCGCGAGCTACGTCCGACACTTGAACCCATCGCCCAATCCACTGCTGAAGCGCCTGATGCACAGGATGGAATGCTAAAAATTCTGCTGGCAGAAGATAATCCGGACAATGTGCTATTGATCGAAGTGTTTCTGAAAAAATCTGCCTGCCTTCTCGACAAGGCGGAAGATGGTCTGATTGCGGTACAAAAATTTCGTGCCAACCATTATGATCTTATCTTAATGGACATACAGATGCCCAACATGGGAGGTTATGAAGCGACTGCAGAAATTCGCCAGATCGAAACAGCAGAAGGGCGCACTCCGACTATCATTATCGCGCTGACGGCTCATGCGCTCAAGGAAGATGAACAACGCAGCATAGACGCTGGCTGCAACGGACACCTTACCAAGCCTATCAAAAAGAAAATACTACTTGAGGTTTTGCAATCCATCAAACAGATTAATACGTTGAGTTAGGCGGATAAGGTAGACTCGAATATGATACACACATTTTATAAGGTGTTAAAACGCATCCAGTGTGCTTTAATCACCTTACAGTGCTTTAATGACCTTACACAAGCCGAAACCCCTAATGCCCGCAAAGCATAGCCAAAATTCAAAACATTACGGCTTTCAATGTGGATTTTCGTATGATCAAGCTCGAGTAATTCAAAACCAAAGGATATTCACTTGATAATAAAATCGAAAGTACGCACAACCCTAGCCATACTGCATGATGCCATTGCAGCCGTTCTATGCTGGAGCTTCGCCTATTTGTTGCGCTTCAATTTTGAATTACCTGATACTTATGCAACCGAATTACGGCAAACATTGATCTTTGTCGTACCGTTACAGATGCTCATTTTTTGGAGATTCAATCTTTATCGCGGCGTCTGGCGCTATGCCAGCACGGCAGACCTGCGCCGTATATTTCTCTCAGTGCTGGTCTCGGCTTGTGCCATTCCACTGACCTTCTGGACGTTTCGTTTAAATTTTATAATTCCACGCTCAGTCCTGGTAATTAATCCCTTGCTATTAGTGCTCATTATGGGGGGCAGTCGCTTTGTCTACAGACTATGGAAGGAGCAGGGACTCTATGGTACTTTCAAGATGCATGGTGAACCAGTACTAGTTCTAGGTGCTGGTGATGCTGCGGCAAGTCTGGCAAAGGATTTGACCAAGAGCCGCGAATGGCGTCTGGTAGGCTTCCTGGATGATGATATCGACAAACACGGCAGTATGTTAAGTGGCGTTCGTGTACTGGGAAAACTGGAAGAACTTTCAAGTTATGCTGAGCGTCTAGGCGTTACAAAAGTCATAATAGCCATGCCTTCAAGCTCTCATCTACAACGTAAACGAGCGATACAACTTTGCACTCAAGCTAATCTGAAAGCGCTCACCGTACCCTCCTTCGATGATCTGATGAATGGCAAGATTGCTGTATCGCAGCTTCGAGCCGTTGAGCTGGATGACTTATTGGGGCGCGATCCCGTGGTACTGGATGATGCAGGGTTGCATGATTTACTATCCGGAAATTCGGTCATGATTACCGGTGCGGGCGGATCCATAGGCTCTGAAATATGTTGCCAGATTGCACGGTTTTCGCCTTCTATGCTGATGTTATTCGAGTCTAGCGAATTTGCACTATACAGTATCGAACAAAAACTCAATCAACTTTTCCCAAGCCTGAAATTCATCTGCCTGGTGGGCGATGTAAAAGATGCTGCCCGACTCAATGAGGTAATGCAACACCATCAACCAACAGTATTATTTCACGCGGCTGCTTACAAGCATGTCCCACTGATGGAGCAACATAATACCTGGCAGGCCGTCCGTAATAACGTTTTAGGTACCTGGACTGTAGCCACTGCTGCACAAAAAAATGGTATAAAAAAATTCGTGATGATTTCTACTGATAAGGCGGTTAACCCCACCAATGTAATGGGAGCGACCAAACGTCTGGCAGAAATGGTATGTCAGGCCATGCAATCTTCCGGCGACACCCAATTTGTAATGGTACGCTTCGGTAATGTTTTAGGCAGCACCGGCAGTGTCATCCCAAAATTCCACGCACAAATCGCACAGGGTGGGCCGATTACGGTGACGCACCCCGAAATTACACGCTACTTCATGTCCATTCCTGAAGCTGCCCAATTGGTATTGCAAGCAGGTCTGATGGGGAATGGCGGAGAAATTTTCGTGCTAGACATGGGAGAGCCGGTTAAAATTGTTGACTTGGCTAAAGATTTGATACGCCTGTCAGGGTTTACTGACGATGAAATTAAAATTGAATTCAGTGGCTTACGTCCCGGTGAAAAGCTTTATGAAGAATTACTAGCAGATACTGAGCATAGTCTGGCCACCCCGCACCCAAAATTACGCATCGCTCAGGCTCGGCCAGCCGATGCGGCCTGGCTGGAGGAGCTTCTAAAATGGATTGAGCAAAGCGTATTGGAAGATAATTCAGTGCGAAAGGCACTGAAAAGTTGGGTACCGGAATATGAAATCAGTCCGGACAAACGGCAATTAATAACCCCGCTTTAGAATTATATCTACTGTATATCCGAAAGCCATTCACGCGTAATCGTCGAGATTGCATAATCTGTTGAATTATCCTCAACTAAGTAGAAATTTATTTTAGTGGGTGATCGCGCACAGGTTTTGAGGCTACAACTGGATTTCCTAGAGGTTAAGCCTCCCGATCATGACAGATTAAAAATTACCAGTTCACATCAGGACAAATTAACCCTGAGTGCAACCTTAAAATCACTGGACGATCGAATACTGCCACACCACAATGTGATGAATTGGAATTTCGATGAGGATCCCAGCCACATCCGCACAGCTCATGGCCTCAAAAACATAACCCGCCTGCGGCGCCTCGTGATCTGGATTATCAGTTCATCTCCAAAGAAAAAAACTGTGCTTCTCAGAAAATGCAGAAGTTGAACCGGAATACTCGGCTAATCATAAACTATCTCTGTATGACTTTTAATTCAAATTGATTTGCTTTGATTTGAATAGAAGAACACCCGTTCCGTTCTGTAAATCCAAGTCAAAACAAAATTTAAATAGTGTCATCCAATAGAATTTTTTAGATGAATTAACAACTCTACAAATAATTATGATAT
The DNA here is from genome assembly GCA_903876685.1 of uncultured Nitrosomonadales bacterium. Taxonomy (GTDB): domain Bacteria; phylum Pseudomonadota; class Gammaproteobacteria; order Burkholderiales; family Gallionellaceae; genus Gallionella. Next base: position 10,365 of record CAIRBC010000254.1, read on the forward strand.
TTCTATAGTCTGCAAGGTAGAATAAGGGACTATTTAACATTTGTTTCATGCTAAATTTTAACAAGTGCATCCTATCTACACAATCATAAAATATATCTGTGTACCATAAACCAGTATAAAGAAACCATACCTAAGGCCAATATAGTTTTATCTATTAAATACTTTTCTTATAAAGAAACTCATATTCATCCATATTTGAATTTCTGCCTAGATTCCATTCTGCTAATTCTTTTCTAATTAACTTAAGGTTTCCTGGTATTGGAAAGTCTTCAGCTGAAACAAGACTATGACTAGTATGGTTAACATGGAAGAACCACCCACCATCATTTATGAGATTTGCTGATTGCTGAACATAATGCCTAATTGTTGGCGGAGACATTTCTGCTAGACTATACGAATTAAAAATTAAATCACAAGACCGTTCATGCAATTTATCCAATTGAAAACTTGGCATCAAAATAATATCATAATCAGCAAATTTAATTCCTTCTATCTCATCCTCACCGTATAGCAAGATCTTCTTTTCCGGAAATGCTTTCAACAAATAATAACTAGTAAGTGCAAGGTTTTCGGGTAAATCAAAATCGATATATGTTAAGTTATTCGAGTCTCGAATCAGGTAATAAGCCATTCCTCCGTAGCCGCCACCTATCTCAGCCACAACTTTTCTACCTTGTCTTTCTAAGAGCAAGTCATTTATCTGAGTAGCATAGTAGTGTTGATAATCAGCACCCGATTTTATAAATTTATCATTAACAAAGTAGCCATATGGATTTCCAAGTGTTGGGGAAAATAAGCTACATATTGGGTATCTGTTACCTATCAGTTTTTTCCATAAATTGAATCTATGTAAGGAATCATTCAAATAAAGAGCTTTATTTATAAAGCTTATTTTATTTCCAAAAAAAGAAAGTTTCATATCTACCGGTAAACCCACCAAACCAGAGCTACATGAGTCTCGCCAAAAGTTTTTGTATATTTTATCAATTGCATTTATATCGCAATCTTCCAATGCAGGGATAATTTCCTTATAACTTTGCTTGTAGATAGGAAGCCATTCATTGCTAGGCCGGAATATTTCTGAATGATTGAAAATATCGTGAGAGGCTTTTTTATAAGCAATTGAAATGCGTTTTAATGATTCAGTAACATCTCCAGAATAGTCCATCCTATCCTGGAAACATTTTGCTATATCGTTGTTTGCTTTGCAGTTAGGGTCTGTCTGGTATTTTAGAAAATATCCACTAATGAAATATATCCGATTTATAATTTGTTTTACAGAAGGCATATTTTTGCAAATTCAGGTACAAAATGGTTTGTAATTGAAATTAGATACAAGATCATTGATCACTTATAAATAAATTTTTTAAATTATACAGAAGAACAATATTCATGTCATCATATTAATTAAATGTACTAATTCTTTTGGTATATCAGAGTTAAAGAATGCTGATGACTTGTATCGTTAATATTTTATTACTACAAGAATCATAGTAACTCAAGTTTAGACACTCAGCCATCATCCTTGCGTCATCCAAACGGTGGCACAATCAAGACTGAATCGATATAAATCCTTGTTGCTGACTACTGTCGGCGACACGAATCCCGCAATCTTGGATCGCCGCGCTGTTTTGGGAAGGTGAATATCGAGGACTTCCGGTTGAAACCGTCCCTGAAAGCAAGTCCAGTAAATTCCATGCGCAGCCACTGCGCCACCAATCCGCCAGTCAGTGGCTGTTTGTTGCGCCACGGTGCTACTACGGAGATCGGGAAAGATTCTTCCACGACCAGACTCAGTAGTTGAACCAGAGTCCATGCTGCTGAACGAATTTGCATCCATAGCTCCAACACAATGCGTTTCTGCTGCCATAGATTGTTCGCGCCCCACCAGCGTTTCAGGTTGTGGAATAAGGGCTCTATACCCCAGCGACGAGCGTAGAGAAACAGTATCTCCTCGGCGCTCAAGCCGATTTCTGTAGCTAACAGCAATCGCGCCTTTGACCAACTCTGATTGTCTGCGTCGTAGAACGAGCACCAGACCGCGTGTACCTGCGTGCCTTTCAGAAAGCGCGCCAATGCCACTACGGAGCGCAGGCGAATCAACTGCTCTTTGCCATACAGGGTGATCTTGAGTTCGGTCATTGGCAATGCTTGTATCGCCTCTGGCGTCATTTTCATTCCGTAGATTTTGGGTCGTCCACGTCCAGGTTTGAGCAGCACGACAGGAGGCAGGAATAACGCTGTGTCGCGTCGGGCTTGACCGATCACGTGCATCTTTCGGGCCAGTAGCGGCAACACGAGTCGCGCTCGCATGAACCAAGCATCGAAGAGTATACGCACTGATTTGCCCTTCATCACTGGTGCCAGGCCGCGCACCAATGACAGCGCGATGACCAGTTTGTTGCGATTGCCCGCGACGGGCACCAAACGAGACACAATTGGCAGCACGTACTTTTGACCGAATTGCCCCAAGACGCTGACACCCAATGTCACCCAGCATTGCGCCTGTACATATTGCGTTTGATTGGCTTTCTTCGCATGGTCGTGCCGAATAGTGCTGCCTGGTGCAGTTTCGGATTGACGTAATATCAGCGTGTCGTCGATCACCAGATTGAGTGTTTCCATGGGCAACGCCTTGGAGACCACCTCGAACAATGCGTGCGCGATTCGCAAGGTGCGCAGGCTGCCGCGCTCCAGCAGCTTGTAATAGGTTGTCCAGTGTTTGCGACGGGTAATTGCACTGATGGCGCGCGTCACCCAGCCTTCGGGAGAAACCAAGCAGCCACAGAATAGTTCAACAAAGGTTGCACGTGAGCGTATTGGTACAGCGGTGAGCAGGTGGGTAATCCAAATTGACAGGAAATGACGGGCAGTTTGAGCGTAGGACATAAGACACCGAGCAAGGGCTAAAAAAGTCCTCACTGGCCGCCGCCCTGCACACGACAAACAACATCGCGTGCAGGGCGGCGGCCGCGCACTTCAATCCCCTTGTCAAGTGTTTTTTGATCATTTTGTGATTATTTTTTACGTCCTGAATGGCCGGTTTTCCGCTGCCTGAAGCATGCGTTTTTTGATGCTGAATGTCTAAACTTGAGTCATAGTAACTAGTAAATTGAAAGCCTCCAACTGATACTTTGGTTAAATGGTATTTTCTAACAGTTCCTTTACCCTTTTTTGTACGCAGCTGACAATAGCATGGTTCCTGAAAAATTATATAAAGAAGGAAAAGTTAACGCTGCTTAGATTACTTCACGCTGGCCAGACGGGTTTATTTGCTTAGGGTGCGATGATACACACCTTAGAAGTTTCAAACGTAAGTGACTACAATACTGGCCGTGTTCTATATCCAGTGAGCAAACTACTGCAACTAATAATGCAATTTTACTCAACAACTTATATAGATTTCTTGTAAGTCCTCAATAACTCTTGGTAATTCTCAAACTGTTGATGAAAATTTGTACCACAATGATTTAAATTAATAACGTCAAAAGATGCAGAATTTTATCTACTTTTGGGTTCAATTTAATACAAAGTTTGGTACGATTGCGGTTGTTCTCAAAAAAACCACGTGTAAGCATATAGTACCAACATAAAAATGTTCGATAGAACTCCTCGGATCATCAAATGATTAAGCAATTCCGCATAAAAAGGGGTTGCTAGCAATGAATCATATATTATTCAAATAAAATCATAATGTCACAAATATTCCACAACTCCTCACTATGAATTAGTTATACTTAGGATCCGAAAATGGTCAATACAAAAAACTGACAGAGCAAAAAATGGAAGAAAGTACCAATTAGGTTTATATCGACGCCTACGGTTTACTGAAGGATGTTTAAAAGTATAGGCACTTTCATCTTTTTTATTGATGTAAATAATTTAGTACCGGTTTTTGATGCATAGCAATGTATGTTCCAGACTGATTTCAAGAGTTATAATCCATCATAGAATTTGCATACAGGTAAACCATTTTAATGAAACAAAATTACATTACCAACCCTCTGCTGAGCATAGCCATCCCCACTTATAACCGGTCTGACTATCTTGAATTAAACCTGTCTATATTATGCAAACAAATTAGGGAAAGCACAACCGAGATAGAATTGATCATATCGAACAACCATTCTACTGATACCACCGAACAAGTGATCCACAAATATATTGATTCAGGAATCGCTATTCGCTATATTTCAAATGAGACAAACATCGGGGCAGATAAAAATATTGTCCAGTGCTTTAACCTTGCACGAGGCAAATATGTGTTAATCCTGGGGGATGATGATGTGCTTTGCGATGGTGCATTAAACTCTTTAATACCTCTATTGAATGATAATTTTGGCGTCATTTACTTGAATTCATATACCTATAATAAAAATTACATAACCGAAGCACCCAAAATTAAAGATAATAAATTTATCGTTTATAAAAATACAAAGGCATTTATCAGGAAAGTTCATGTCCAACTTACATTTATTTCGGCTATTGTCACTCATAAGTCCCTAATTGTACAAGAACTGGATACAGAACAATTTTTAGATACCAATTTAGCACAGCTATCATGGGTAATACCGGCACTTGTAAAAGCCGGTCGGAATGCTTACTTCAACCGACACTTGGTCGCACAAAAAGCTGATAACACGGGTGGCTACAGTGTATGCCGCGTTTTTGGTGTGAACTTACAGCATATTTTCAATTCATTCGTCGCAAGAGGTATCGAGAAGAGCTATTTCAATATTATTACGCATACCTTGCTGATAAACTTTCTTCCCAGTATCATTATTTCACTTAAAAAAAATCAAGGGAATTTCATTCAGGAGAATTATTTAAGCACGCTGAGTACAACGTTTAAATACTCCCCAATTTACTGGCTTGCTACTTTTCCGGTCATCATACTTCCTTACCGTATCGGAAAGTTGTGGTATAAATTATGTAAATTATTATTGAAAATTTGCAGGTTACCTTTTAAGTTACAAACATAAGCGAGTAAATATGGCATCTTTTTATTCTGATAATGGTATGTTTTTATATCTTCAACGGATTGCACAATCCATCAAGTCAAGACTATTCAATTTCCTGATTTCCGGCCATACAAACTATTCAGGCAGGCTCAAGATACACCCATCAGCGAAATTGACCGGTCTTAAACATTTTAGTCTGGGAAAAAATTTTAAGACCGGCAAACATTTTAGAATGGAGGCCATTGCAAGTTTTGGTACGCAAATTTTTAAGCCACAGATCATTATAAAAGACAATGTCAGCGCTGTAGATTTTGTACATATTGCCGCTACTAATTATGTAGAAATAGGAAATAACGTACTGCTGGCGAGCAGAGTTTACATTTCTGACCATAACCACGGTATTTATAAGGGGGAAAACCAATCAGACCCAGATCAACCGCCAGGTAATCATTTGCTGGATTCGGAGCAAAAAGTCATTATCGGCGATAATGTCTGGATAGGACAGCAGGTATCTATCTTGCCCGGTGTTAACATAGGTAAGGGCAGTGTGATAGGTGCCAATTCTGTAGTTACTGGCAATATCCCACCCTATTCGTTGGCTGTTGGCGCACCTGCTAGGGTAATTAAAATATTTAACAGGGAGCAGAAGCAATGGATAAATGTTTGAACATAAGTTTATTATTTAAGAAATTATTTCCTTTTTCTTTCGATACAGGAACTAATTTTACTTTTTCTGTAATCATCTCTAGTTGAATTTGCCAGCTAGCATTCGAATTATTCCCTTTTTTTAATCGATGGAAATGATATATGATTAGCATTGTCATCCCCAGTTGGAACAACCTTGCCTATTTGAAACTATGCGTGGAAAGCTTAAGAAAATATTCCACTCATGAGCACGAAATACTGATACACCTGAATGACGGTTCTGATGGCTCTTTGGAATGGGTAAAATTGCAAGGCATCAAATATACGCATACCTTTAAAAATGTTGGCGTGTGTCTGTCGGTAAACCATCTGGTTTCCAAGGCTAGCAACGATTGGGTGCTATATATGAACGACGACATGGTGGCTGCACCTGGGTGGGACACCGCCTTCATCGAAGCGATTCGTTCGCTCGAAACTGACCTCTTTCTTTTTTTTGGCACATTGATACAACCCGAAACGGGTGGCAATAAAAATATTATTAAACATGATTTTGGCATCTCTCCTGCCAATTTCGATGAGACTTTGTTTTTACAGCAATATCTTTCAGATGGAAGAACCGACAGGGAAGGAGCTGTATCGCAACCGACCCTAGTGCATAAAAAATGGTGGCACATGGTAGGGGGATATAGCTTGGAGTTTTCACCGGGAATGAGCAGCGATGATGACTTGCTTATGAAATTCTGGGTAGCTGGGTGTCGCAATTTCCGCATAGTCGGCGCCAGCCGCTTCTATCATTTTGGATGCAAGAGCACCGGACGAATTAAGCATAACAAGGGAGGTCGCGTTTTTGTGATGAAATGGGGTGTAACCCAGATTGAGTTTCATCGGCTTTACCTCCCTACGTTACAAAAGGATGGTGGAGGCAAAACTGCAAGTAATCCATTCAACTTTGTTCGGGCCTCTTTGTTAGGTAAATTACGTCGTATTGGTTATGCCTTGCGTTATAAATATCCTCTTGAAGATATCGAAAACTGGGATCCATTGCCCGGTCATGGAAAATGGAATGAGGGAAATTTTTGATAAAATTTCGTTCTCTACCTAATACACGCTAGCATTTTCAGATTATTTACGTATTACTGGCCTGGCAGCTGGTTTTTCCAGAAACATTAATTTGATGTACTTGTAATAGGTATATTCCGCATTATAAATGGCCAGCATCAAGCCGTGCTGCCCATCAAGGAAACCAAGTCGCACCACATAGGTACGCAGAAAGCTGAATACACCATGCAAAACAGCCTTATAGACGTTACCTTTCTTGCCGCTGGTTTGCATATCGCGTGCATGACCGGTCGAGTATCGGTCTAATTTTTCAAGCACATCATGCATATTCGGATAACTATAATGAATGATTTTTTGCCGCAGATGTCCGATTGAGCCATCAACCGTCATATGTGCGTGTAAAAAATGATCCGTAAATCCGGATTTAACACGTCGTCCGAGCCTAAGCGTGTAATCCGGACACCAGCCGCTATGCTGGATAAATTGACCACAAAATTCCGAGATGCGAGGCAGACGCCATCCATCATGCCGAGCACTAGCAATTGCAACCAGTATTTCATCGCGCAACTGTGGACTAATCCGTTCGTCAGCATCCAGAGACAATACCCACTCACTAGTGGAAAGCGAAAAGCCGCGCGCGACCTGAGGGCCATAACCAGGCCAGTCGGTTTCAACTACGCGTGCACCTGCGTTTTTCGCTAATTGAACTGTCAAGTCTTTGCTGCCTGAGTCCAGCACCAAAATCTCATCTGCAAACGAGACACTGGCAATGCAATCTGCGATATTTCTTTCCTCGTTTTTGGCAACGATAACTACAGTCAATGATGGTCGATTTGACATAATTTATTGTTTATTCGTATAGTTAATTCATGTACTTTTGGCATTAATAACCGACTCATAAGCTGCCAGTGTCTGGCTTGCCGTATTTTCCCAGGTAATTTGCTGTGCCAGTGCTTTCCCTAGCCTGGAAAGTTCTTGCCGGTAATTGCCATCCAGTAGTTTGTTTAAAGCATTCGCTATTTGCTCGGGATCTTGGGGATGTTCCAATAATAAAGCCTCACCATTCCGGATGGTTTCAGCACAACCATTATAAAGCGCAGAGCTTGTGATAACCGGCAATCCTGATGCCATGGCTTCGATGATTGACATACCAAAGGGATCATTCAAGGTAGGCAAGATAAATATATCGGCTAAAGCGTATAGGTTTTCGATACCTGATACTAACCCCAGGAAAACTACCTGATTTTTTATACCCAACTGCTCAGCCATGCTCTCATAGCTGCGGCTATCTCCACCACCCGCTACAAAAAGCCTGAAGGGAGCAGGACGTGTTAGCGCAACACCCCTTAGCAGCGCGTCCAAACCTTTTCTTTTAAATTCGCTGCCTACAAACAATACTGCCAGTTCATTTTCTGCTATCCCCAGCTTTAAGCGACCTGCAGAACGACTTTCCGAACGAGTTTTATTAAAATCGGCGCTTACACCCGGATAAGTGATGCGAAAATTCTCATCCGGCAAAGCATAATTTTCTTGTACGTTGGCTTTCACGCTATTCGATACGGCAAGCCATAGGCGCTGTGGGTTTTCGGTGAACTGAATTTTCTCTAACCACAAATAAGCAATTTTGCGCGGACTGATAGCGGCTGATAAATATGCCAACCACTTTGAAATTTTTAATTTCTTTCGGGTGATATAAGTTTTGAAGCAAGGGCAATGAATAGTGAGCAAGTCAAATTTTCTGACTCGCTCATGCGAATGCACTATCTCAAAACTTGCGTCAATTTGACGACGGGTAAAAAAATCATAAACCAGGGCATTCAGGAAACGCGGAGAATTAAAATATTTTGGAATTTTATGAAAACTAATATTTTCATTACCCTCCGTTGTCCATTCCTGAGCAAATACATGCACTTCGTGCATCATGGCAATGCGCCGAGTAACCTCGACTGCATAACGTTCAGCGCCGCCTGTAGTAATAAAACGTCTCACCAATACCACAACTTTTCTTTTTTTCTCGATGTGCATAAATGCTTACGGATTAACCAATTAAATTGCCATCATGAGCAACGGTTTAATATTTTACGATAACTTTGATTGGTTCGAGAGCTTTTGTGTATCTCACATTTGCCTGATTGCGTTTTCGACATTTATTGGAATCGCGTCTTCTTCGTTTGGGTTGGGTGGGTCGTTGACGATTGATGCGCTGGGCACGCTTGCCTGAGCTTTTGGACACGCAGTAATGTAACAATAAGGAAGGTGCTCAGGTTATATCTGGGCTGCGACAAGTGTTATGTTAAGGCTTTGTCTTATCGTATGGAACGCCAAGGAAAAATGTGTGATCCATGATTTGTTCTGTAATCCAAGGGCATTCTGATGGAAAGTCAGCGTTACTTATGCCTGTTTCTGTTGATGCCTGCTGTTTCCCATCAAGATAAGCGTCTCTCATTCTCCAATCATCATCTGCGATAAACAAACGTAAACTTGGCGATTTTTTCAAACGTAATTCAATCCGTTCCCGTTGGTCGTGGATTGTACTTATCCAACTTGATCCGCGATAATCCAGCTGATGTTCCCATTTCAACAAATGGCATATCAATACAGCCATCCTGTTAGCTATTTCATATTTCTCACTTTTGCCCACGTCTTCAATCTCCTCAGCGATATTTTCCAGATCAAGTTCGCTTAGGCATCCGGCGCGTATTAGCTCGGCCTGTTCATTTGCCCATGTCACAATATCCATGTCATATGTTCGCCATGATTTTTCTACCGGTTAATTACGTACATTATTATTATAGTGCATATAATGGGAAGGCAACTATCACATAAACCTTGATAGTTGCCCTCTCTCCTTCCATTTTAACAGCGCCGGAACCCTCGCCGCCTCTGCCTCAGTCGCCGCTTCCTTTGCCGCCTCAGCCCTTGCGAACTCTTCCGACCTGGACAGCTCTTCACTCTCCTTTACGTCCTAAAACTCCGGATCTGCAATTACCGGCTTAACCTTCACATCCGCACCAAACATATCCGAATAACCCGGCACCTTGCGATTTTTTACCTCAATTGCATTACCCAAATTCGCCTTTACCGCATTGCGCAGAGCTTCCACACTTGCAGTCTTTCGCTTTGATACAACATCCGCAGCCAATAATTTATCACTTACCGTAACCGCCACACGCCAAACTTCGTCGTTCTTGCGCCGCAGCGATGGACGCACTATTCATATCCACAAAAGTACCAATGCCGAACCTGATTTGATGGAAATCTACAAGGCACTTAAACTAACGGACATGGCAATGATGCCACCCCTTGTAATGAAACCGCCATGTCCGTTTCCCTGATGAACCCACTAGCCACTCCACTTTGTTGCCAAAAGACAGCAACCAAGTGGCTGGTTATCTCCCCATCCCTACCCATGAACCTCCATTTCGTAGGGTGCGCTTGCGCACCAATTTCATCGACCCTAGCCATTAACCTTCGCCCTCTCCCCAGCCCCCCCCCTTCGGGGGAGGGAGCGGTTTGGCTTGGTGCGCTTACTCCAAAATGGTGCGCAAGCG
>CAIRBC010000255.1 GCA_903876685.1 uncultured Nitrosomonadales bacterium
ACGGGCATGGCAAATTGCCACCCCTGATGATGAAACCCATCATGCCCGTTTCCCTCTCCCCATCCCTCTCCCGCAAGCGGGCGAGGGAGAAGACGATCGCTGCGCGAGTTTCACGTTAGGGGATGTCGGGCTGTGCCCGACATTTCGCGGCTAAACCTTGAATTTGCCTACGCTTGATTCCAGTTGTGAAGCCAGTTGCTCCAACCCGTTAGCCAGCTCTGAAACTTCCCGGTCGCTGTTGGCATTGTCGAGAATCATTTTCATGATGATATCGACTTTTTCGGTAATATTATTGCTCACTAATTTCTGCTCACGCAGGGTGTTGGAGATTTCTTCGACGATGGCACTCACTTCACGAGAGCTGGTATCAATCTGCGTCATGGAGGTTCCGGTTTTTTCGGCCATTTCCACGCCGAAGTTTACCTGGGACGCGCCTTCAGCCATGCCGAGCACCGCTGAGTGAGTTCGATTCTGTATCATGTCAATCATGGAGGAAATTTCTTTGGTGGAGCTGGCGGTTCTTTCGGCAAGTTTGCGTACTTCATCGGCAACGACTGCAAATCCTCTGCCCTGTTCGCCGGCACGCGCAGCCTCAATCGCTGCATTCAAGGCCAGCAGATTGGTTTGCTCGGCAATGTCTTTGATCACTTTGACAATGCTGGATATTTTATCTGAATGCTCCCCTAGATCCTGGATGACCTGGGATGAATTGGACACTGAAGTGGCAATAATATGAATTTTTTCGACCGTATTTTTGACCAGACTTGCGCCATTGACAGACAATACGCTGGCCTCATCCGTCATGGTATGCGCCTTGTTGGCGTGTTCTGCAACCCGGTTGATACTGGCATTCAACTGTTGAATCGAACAAGACATCGAGGTGGCTGCATCATTTTGATGTGTTGAACGATCCGACACACGGTGCGCGATGGTTGCCAGGGATTTTGCCTGATTGTGCAACCCTGAAGACGAATCACGCGCCTGGCTAATCATGTTTTTCAGCGAGGCCTGCATTTCTTTCATGGTCGCTAACAGGCTGTTGTTATCGCCAGCTTTTGTTTCGATGGCGAAAGACAGATCCCCATGGGCAATTTTTCTCGATACCTCGGCGGCATAGGAAGGTTCGCCACCGATGCCACCCATGATGGTTCGTGTGATGAAGATCGAAGCCCCCACCGCAAAAACCAGCAACAGCACTGCCGAGCCAATCAGCACCAGGAAAATATTTTTAGCCTGGGCTGAAATTCGCCGGTTGTTCAGCGCCAGAATCAAATAACCATTTTGCAAGGTATCATTAGAAACCAGATCGATTTTTGCGGCAAGAAATTGTGGTTCCCCGCTACCCAGCAACGCAGTATCGCCTTTGTTTTTCAAGTTGGCCGACTCCAGCAGTTTGACTACCTGGTTAAGCTCGGTGGATTCATAGCCTTTTGCATTTTTCTGGGTTTTTATCGAGGAATTGCCTTTTGCGTCTTGAACGACAATGGCCGCCAGGCTGACATCCGAATCACTAGCGAGTAATTGCTCCAGCAATTTGTTGACATCGTCAAAAACGCCATATTGAACGCCTGCCTTGACTGTTTCAGCGGTGATAATGCCGAGTACCGTTCCTTTTTCCCTGAGAGAATCCTTGCCCAGGTTGAATATCGCAAACAGCGAAATGGTGACTAACACGGCGGTCAGTATCACGGGTGTTGCGAGTATGCTATTGGTTATTTTTTGACCAAGAACGCTCATATATCAAGTCTCCTTCGGTGATTAAACACACATTCAGACCGCTCAGCCAGTGTTTAATTGCGTCATTACATGGCATTATCAGTGGCTCGGCTTAGGCGCGTTTTTTTGCGCCGTAACCCGACCTTTGCACCAGGAACGTCCGGGATTCCCCTCTCAGACGGTTAGAAATAAATGCCGCAGCCTATCACCATACCGTTGACCAGCTCCACAAAGGAAGCCTTGTTCATGGTCTTGTTCTTGTCTGCAGGATTGAATTCCTTGTATTCGATCCAGCCGCTGCCAGATTTGTGTACCAGGTCTGTCCAGTCGCGTATCCAGTATTTCCCGTCCGGGTCCTTGTCATCCCAGCGATTTTTGCCAGTCAGTTCCAGTCTGACTCCGTGCGCCAGAACAACGCCCTTTTCATCATAGACGAAGATATACAAATCCTTGTTTTCGCCTTTTCTGAAATGAAATTTACCGCCAGGGCTTCTGACCTCATTGTAAAATTTTTCCTGACCATTTTCCTTGGCATACTTGACCGCTTCCTTGACAAACGCCTTTGCATCATCCTTGGTAGCAGGAGCCTCAGCAAAACTGAAGCTGGAAAAAATCAAAAAACAGAAACTTAACAATATCGCACGCATGACTATCTCCCTGAAAAATTATTATTACCTAAAAAAATGTGCCCCAAAACACACACCGGATATTTTAATGCACAATAATAGTGTTAGGGTAGAAATTCGACGGTGTTTGTAACAATTTTCGCGGTCATGGGGGCTGTTTAAGCTCAAGTGCCAATTGATAAAGCTCGTTGCGTGGCATCTTG
>CAIRBC010000256.1 GCA_903876685.1 uncultured Nitrosomonadales bacterium
AAACTGAGCAAGCTAGCAAGTATCACCAACATCATTCTCCCAAACTTAAGCATTTCATCTAATTTATAAGCCCATCCTGTGTCAAGTTGAGCTTCTTTAACCCAAGGTAACTTTGCAAGTTCTTCCCGAAGTAAATCTAATGATTGCGGATTACCCGGTTTAGGATGAACAATAAAAGTATCAGGTAAAGGATTTTGCTCAAGTCCACTGATCAAATCTGATAAACCAGTGCTAAGTTTTAACTGCTCCAAGGCGTTGGAGCGGGATATAAATTCAATACTGGCTATTGAAGGATGAACAGCTAGCTGCTTGTTCATTTTTTGAATATCACCAAGCTTATCATCAATATTTAAAAAAAGGCTAATTTGTGGTGTTTCAGAAATTTGAGCAATTAAATGATGCAAATTCTGCAGCAGTAAATACATACCTAAAGGCAGGCTAAGGGTAATCCCAATAACAAGAATATTAAGTAAAGCAGCAAACCTTGAAGAAAATAATCGACGTAATACCGCTTTAAATACAATTACATGCTGAGTAAGAGTATCGCTCATAACAATACACCCTCCTTTAACGTAAGCCTGCGCACAGTCTGATTCTTGAGTACACATTCATCGTGAGTCGAAATAAGTAAAGTCACACCAACTTGATGAAAACATTTAAAAATATCCATTATTTCAGCAGAATAATCTGCATCCAGATTACCAGTAGGCTCATCAGCTAGCAGAATTGAGGGGCGACTCACAATAGCTCTTGCAATACAGAGTCGTTGTTGTTCACCACCAGACAGTGCAACAGGAAAAACTTTATCCTTCTTTTGCAAACCTACTTTATCCAAAGCAGCATTGACCCGTTTACAACTATCTCGATAGTCATAACCACATATTTGTAAAGGAAGAAGTACATTATCAAAAACATTTCGATCAAATAATAACTTGTGATCCTGAAAAATAATCCCAAGATTACGACGCAAATAGGGTAAAGCAGCACTTTTAAGCGCATTAATATTTTTGTTGTTGACCAGAACAGTACCCGAATCAGGTCGTTCAATAGCGGCAATCAGTTTCAGTAACGTAGTTTTCCCAGCTCCAGAATGCCCGGTAATAAAAACCATTTCACCATCAGCAATATCGAAAGAAATATTGTGTAACGCTTCATAACCACAAAAATAACGCTTATGTACGTGAGAAAATGAAATCATTCAGAAAACCCCAATAACGCATTTATGAAATCTTCAGCATTAAAAGGACGCAGGTCATCCAAACCTTCACCTACACCAATAAAACGCACTGGCAAGGGATGTGATCTCGCAATCGCTGCTATTACGCCCCCTTTGGCTGTTCCATCGAGTTTGGTTAGCACCAGACCAGTTACACTCAGTGCCTGATCAAATGCCTTGACCTGGCTAAGAGCATTTTGTCCGGTATTTGCATCTATAACCAGCAGAATTTCGTGTGGAGCACCTGGCAAAGCCTTGGCAATAACACGCTTGACCTTTTTGATTTCTTCCATCAAATGGGGTTGCGTGGTGAGTCTCCCAGCGGTGTCAGCCAAAACAACATCGATATTACGAGCTAATGCAGATTGAATGGAATCATAAATTACCGCTGCAGCATCACCACCTTGTTGTGAAATAACTGTTACGTTATTTCGCTCACCCCAGGTCATCAGTTGTTCTCGCGCTGCAGCACGGAAAGTATCACCAGCGGCTAGCAACACACTAAGCCCCTGAAGTTGAAGATATTTTGCAATTTTTCCTATAGAAGTGGTTTTACCAACTCCATTCACACCACAAAGCATGATTACAAATGGTTTTTGTAGGTGTGCTTGTAATGGTTGTGCTAGAGGGCTGAGCAGTTTGAGTAGACAGTGAGCCAAAGCATCCTTTAATTGCGCAGCCTCGTGCAAATGTTGTTCCTTGACAAAACGACGCAAATCAGCCAGCAAAGCATAAGTTGCCTCTATACCTACATCAGCTGTGATTAATATCGTTTCAAGTTCTTCATAAAGGTCATCGTCAATTTTTCCGCCACGATTAAATAAGCTGGTCAATTGAATGCCAGTACGAGCAAGACCGCTTTTTAGTCGTGCTATCCACCCAGCGTCAGATTGCGAGGTAGGAGCTTGATCAGAATTTAATAATTCTGGTAATTTCTTTTTAAAAAAACTAAACATTTTAGATTATGTTCTGAAATCCGAAATTGGGGCATAATACGTTCGCATTTTATGCTGATTACATGTTTGGGGGCTAGGTACATGAAGGGTTATTTAATTAATATTGTGTTGTTGCTGGGAATTTTACAGGTCAACGCACAGGCAGAGGTATTTGAACACACCTTGAAAAATGGCCTTAAAGTCATTGTCAAGGAAGATCATAGAGCACCGGTTGTTATACAACAAATATGGTACAAGGTGGGCAGTATGGATGAACGTACCGGTGTGACCGGTATAGCGCATGTACTGGAACATATGATGTTCAAGGGAACAGATAAAGTTCCAGCAGGTGAGTTTTCCAAGCGAATCGCAGCGGCTGGGGGAAGAGAAAATGCATTTACCAGCTATGATTACACAGCCTATTTTCAACAATTGCATAAATCAAAATTAGCACTTGCAATGGAACTTGAAGCAGACCGTATGCAAAACCTGAAATTGACGGAAAAAAATTTCTCTAAAGAAATCAAAGTAGTAATGGAAGAACGTCGGCTGCGAACTGATGATGAACCACATTCAGTTTTGCAGGAAAAGATGATGTCGGTAATCTATCAACAGCATCCTTACCAGCACCCCATCATAGGCTGGATGAGTGATTTGGAATCACTTACAGTAGGGGATGCAAGAGTTTGGTACAACCGCTGGTACGTACCAAACAACGCTACGCTGGTTATCGGCGGTGATGTCAAGGCAGCTGAAGTTTTTGCAATGGCTGAACGCTATTATGGTGGCATCGCAAAGAGAGCATTGACGGTTCGTCATAATTTCATAGAGCCCAAGCAAACTGGAATAAAACACCTGGTAGTTAAAGCTCCCGCAGAACTTCCTCACCTGGTGATGAGCTACCACGCGCCAGCATTAAGCAAAACTCTGCAAGAAAATAAAATAAGCATAGAAGATTCAGGTAACCAAGACTGGAAAGTTTACGCACTGCAGATTCTGGCTGGTGTTCTGGATGGAAATGAATCAGCTCGTTTAAATAAAAGTCTGGTACGCGATCAGCAAATAGCCAGCGCAGCAGGTGCAGGTTATGATGCGACCTCACGAGGTCCTAGTTTGTTCACGCTTGAAGCAACACCCAGTACAGGTAAAACGGTAAACGATGTGGAAGTTGCTTTACGTAATGAAATCAAAAAATTAATAAAAGATGGGATTAGTCACGATGAATTGAAAAGGGTAAAAGTCCAGGTAGTAGCTGATGAAGTGTATAAACGCGATTCACTGTTTTATCAGGTAATGCAAATTGGCCAAATGGAAAGTATTGGAATAGGTCACCGCGCAATTCCGGTGATGCTACAAAAACTCCAAGCGGTAACAGCAGAACAAGTACAAAAAATTGCAGAGGAGATATTACAGGATGACAGCCTGACAATTGCTGTACTAGATCCTCAACCACTCACTGGAAAACCCAAACATCAGTCTATAGGGGCAGCGCATGTACATTAAATTATGGTTACTGGCAGTATTGTGCGGCGTGGCAAATGGTACTTTAGCCACACCCATTATTCAGCACTGGCAAAGCCCAAGCGGCGCAAAAGTTTTGTTTGTTGAAAATCACGATATACCGATGTTGGATGTGGCTTTGAGCATTCAAGCAGGAAGCAGCTTCGATAATAGCGAAAAGAAAGGAGTAGCAGGTCTGACGCATCATTTGCTTGATTTAGGTGCAGACGGTATAAATGAGGATGAAATTGCACGGGGCATGGCAGATATAGGGGCACAATTAGGCGGTAGTTTTGATCAGGATAGAGCTAGCATAACATTGCGTACCTTGAGCAGTAAAGCCGAGCTAGAAAAGTCTCTTGAAATAATGGCGCTGGTAGTGCAGAGTCCGACTTTTGCGGAAAAAATATTTTCGCGCGAAAAAGTCAGGGTAATTGCAGCGCTGAAGGAGGCAGAAACCAAACCGGAAAGCATAGCGGAAAAGGAATTTCATCAAGCTCTCTTCGGCAAACATCCGTATGGATCGCCAGAGTCAGGTGATGTGGAAAGTGTAGAAAAAATAAGTGCAACCGATATACAAAAATTTTACCGTGATCATTACCTCGCAAAAGAGGCAGTAGTCGCCATCATGGGCGATATCACACGTGCCAAAGCTGAAGAAATCGCGCAGCAGTTGACGGGAAAATTACCATTGTCGGAATCACCTGTGGCTTTACCAATGGTAACGATGCATATCACCTCAAATGAAAAAAGAATTGCTCATCCAGCCAGCCAAAGTCATATATTAATAGGTGTGCCTGGAATGGCAAGAAATGACCCGGATTATTTTCCGTTATATGTGGGAAATCATATACTAGGTGGAGGCGGATTTACCTCGCGGCTGATGAAAGAGGTACGTGAAAAACGTGGTCTTGCCTATAATGTGTATAGTTATTTTATGCCATTAAAACAACCAGGTGCATTTCAGATTGGCTTGCAGACCAAAAAAGAACAAGCTGATGGCGCATTAAAAGTAGTTAGAGATACCTTGGCAGAATTTATTGCAAAGGGACCTTCAGAAAGCGAACTTATGGCCTCCAAACAAAATATCATTGGGGGATTTCCGTTGCGCATCGATAGTAACAAAAAAATACTTGATTATTTGAGTATTATAGGATTTTATGAATTACCATTAAGCTATTTGGATGATTTTACGCGAAATATTGATAAAGTAACCGTAGCAGAAATTCGCGATGCATTCAAACGGCACGTTAATCCCAAAGAAATGTTGACGGTGGTGGTTGGTGCGCCTTTGGAGGAAGGAAAATAGCTAATAAACTGAGAATTATTGGTGGAGCTTTGCGCAGCCGGATAATTAGTTTTCCTGACGCGGAGGGACTACGCCCAACTCCAGATAGAGTGCGCGAGACACTGTTCAACTGGTTGGGTCAAACATTGTATGGTAAAACTTGTTTGGATTTGTTTGCCGGAAGTGGAGCACTAGGATTTGAAGCAGTATCACGAGGTGCTGAAAAAGTGATATTGGTAGAAAAAAACCAGAGCATATTTCGAGCGCTGGAAGAAAATAACACAAAATTGGCCTGTACTAACGTATTCATGTATTGCCAAGATGGGTTAAAATTCGCATTGCGCGATACCAATCGATATGATGTAATTTTTCTGGATCCGCCGTTTCAAAATGCTTGCTTACCAGGGTTACTTGAAATTTTGCCGCAACGATTGAAAGAAAATGGATTGATATATATCGAATCTGGCAGTGCGATATTAGTCGACTTGGCCTGGCAAACAATTAAAAAAGACAAGGCTGGACAGGTGCATTATCAATTATTGAGGCTCGCAGCAGATGATTAGAGTTGTATATCCGGGTACTTTTGATCCCATTACACGTGGACATGAAGATGTAGTGAGACGGGCGACCGGGTTATTTGATGAAGTAATTGTAGCGGTTGCACAAAGCCGAATGCAAACCTTATTCACTCATGACGAACGTGTGGAGATGGCTCGTGCAGTATTTGTAGATTATGCAAACGTTCAAGTACAAGGTTTTAATAGTTTACTGACGACTTTTGTGCAAGAAAGTGGTTCTCATGCAGTGCTGCGAGGCTTACGCGCAGTGTCGGATTTTGAATATGAATTTCAATTGGCCGGAATGAATCGTAATCTTTATCCAGCAATGGAAACATTATTTTTGACTCCGGCTGAACAATATACCTTCATCTCTGCCACGATGGTGCGCGAGGTGGCTCGCTTCGGCGGGGATGTCAGCAAGTTCGTATCACCCTTGGTGGCGGCAAGGTTGCAGCAGAAAATTAAATTTTAAACTTAGGAGAATAGTATGGCACTGATAATAACCGATGAATGTATCAATTGTGATGTGTGCGAACCTGAATGTCCGAATGATGCAATATCGCAGGGCGATGAAACCTATGTCATTGACCCGAACAAATGCACTGAATGTGTAGGGCACTACGATACACCTCAATGCGTTGAAGTCTGTCCAGTAGATTGCATTCCAAAGGATCCGGCACATGAGGAGAATAAAGATCAACTTCAGGCTAAATATGAAAAATTGATGGCTGCAAAAGGTTAGTCACTTATTAGCTGATTAGCCTAAAATACTCTTCAATCAATGCGCTCTTCATCTTATAGGCGAAGAGCGCTTGCTATGATGTGTAGTAAAAGTTCATTTCTGGCAGTTCGGACAATAAAAGCTGGAACGCTGCCCTTGTTTGATTAACACGATCAAACATCCACATTTATAACAAGGTTGCTGGTTTCGTCCATAGACTGCATAACGTAGCTGAAAATAACCAGGTTTTCCGGAAATATTAACGAAATCACGTAGACTGCTACCCCCATGCAGGATCGCTTCAGTCAGTGTTTCTTTGATAGCGATTACAAGTTTTGAACAAAATGAATGAGTTAATGTTGCAGCAGTCGTTTGCGGATTTATGCCTGCTCGATACAAAGACTCGCTCGCATAAATATTACCAATGCCAACAACCACGTGATTATCCATGAGGAGTTGCTTGATACTGATTTTGCGATTGCGCATAAGCTGATGGAGGTAATCAGCATTGAAATATGACTCCAGAGGTTCAACGCCAAGAGCAGCCAGCAAGGGATGGGTTTGTAGCTTATTAATCCACAAAACGGCTCCGAAACGACGTGGGTCACGTAAGCGCATTACTCTGTTGTTACAAAATATCAAGTCGAAATGATCGTGTTTTTCTGGAGGTGAATTCAAGGGCAGTATACGCAAGCTGCCAGACATACCTAAATGAATAATTAGTGTACCTTGATCACATTCAAATAATAGATATTTTGCGCGTCGCTTAAGTACGCGAATCATTTGCCCGCCTAGCAGCTGGCTCAGGTTATCAGGAATCGGCCAGCGCAGCTGGTTATTTCTGATAATGGTTTCCACAACAACCTGTCCGGTAACATGAGGTTCCAGTCCAAGCCGTGTAATTTCTACCTCAGGTAGTTCAGGCATGGGAAATTTTACCTGAAGAGTAAAATATTAAATAATAGTTAAATAAATTCATTATGTTAAAATTATTGTAGCATTCTTATTTAAATGAAAATTGCTAATTTAATGTTGCAGGCTGGATAATACGATACAAGAAAAGTAACTATTATCATACAAATTGTTATATATAATTATCCAGAAATCTCATTTAATGATATATTAGAAAGGTTTAGCAAAAAAGATACGTTCAGCAGTGATGGTTTAATAAAATCGGTAAAGCAGCAGCATTTACAGTTACACAGGAAAATTTGTCTAATGGGGGTGGTATGAAATTAAAAATTTTGTTCGGGTCAGTCATTTTGACGGTACTTTCACTTAACGGATTTGCAGAAGATGAAGGACTAAAACCAGCTTATGATGCTATCAAGGTTTTACGACCTGGTGAAGTCAGTTTCAAGAACGATGTTCAGCCTATATTGCATGATTACTGCGTGAGTTGCCATTCACCAGGCGGTAAAGGTCTCGCCAAAAGTGGCTTGGATTTATCTTCGTATGAAGGAATAATGAAGGGTACGGTATATGGTCCGGTGATAGTAAATGGCAACAGCGAACTGAGTACCTTTACTAAACTGCTTACCGGCACTAACAAGGGTTTGAAAATGCCTATGGGCTTGAATTCAACGGGCACATTAGATCGCCAGTACATTCTCACTTTAATGAAATGGGTTCAACAAGGGGCAAAAAACAACTAATTTTTGGCCTATGAACTGACCGTGCAACATGAGCAAATCAAACAAGCATGACATTAAAGGCTTTTTAAAATCAAATTTTTATTAATACTTAAACAGAGGATGAGGGACATGGCTGATGAAGTGAATCTCAGTAAGCGGCGACTATTGACTGCCACAACGGCAGGTGGAGTAATCGCAGCTGCAGGAGTGGGAGCACCATTCGTACTAAGTTTGATGCCGAGCGAACGATCAAAGGCAGCAGGTGCGCCTGTAGAAGTAGATGTGAGCAACGTCAAGCCGGGCACGATGACCAACGCAGAATGGCAAGGTAAACCAGTATGGGTGGTACATCGCACCAAGGAAATGCTTGATTTATTATCCAAACATGATGACAAACTGGTTGATCCTAATTCATCGGTGGGGCAACAACCTGAATATTGCAATAATCCCAATCGCTCAATTAAACCTGAATATCTAGTAGTACTTGGGGTATGTACCCATTTGGGATGTTCTCCTACTTTCAGGCCGGAAGTCGGACCGGATGATTTGGGCAAGGATTGGCCAGGCGGATGGTTTTGCCCATGTCACGGCTCAAGATTCGATCTGGCCGCCCGGGTATATAAAGGCGTACCTGCGCCTACTAACCTGATCATTCCGCCACATAAATATGTGGGTGAAGGACGTATTTTGATCGGTGACGATAGCAAGGAACCAGCATGATGAAATTATTAAATGGTCTACTTGGATGGGTAGACGCACGCTTTCCACTTGTTTCCAGTTTCAAGGCACATGCCTCGGAATACTATGCACCTAAAAATTTCAACTTCTGGTATTTTTTTGGTTCGCTAGCGCTAGTGGTGCTGGTGATTCAAATAACCAGCGGTATTTTTCTGACGATGAACTACAAGCCGGATGCATTATTTGCTTTTGCATCAGTTGAATACATCATGCGTGATGTACATTGGGGCTGGTTGCTGCGCTATGTACACTCTACCGGTGCTTCAATGTTTTTTGTGGTGATATATTTACATATGTTCCGCGGATTGATTTATGGTTCATATCGTAAACCACGCGAATTATTGTGGATTATCGGCATGATCATTTACCTGGCACTGATGGGTGAAGCCTTCATGGGTTATCTGTTGCCTTGGGGTCAGATGTCTTTTTGGGGCGCTCAGGTAATTGTAAATCTGTTTTCGTCAGTACCGATTATCGGACATGATTTGGCCATACTGATTCGCGGTGACTTTGTGGTTTCTGATACTACCTTGAATCGTTTTTTTGCACTGCACGTGATCGCGATCCCACTAATTCTGGTGTTGATTGTAGCGGCTCACCTGATAGCCTTGCACGAAGTGGGTTCAAATAATCCCGATGGCATCGAAATAAAGAAACATAAGGACGCGAATGGCATACCACTGGATGGAATACCTTTTCATCCTTATTACACAGTGAAAGATGGACTGGGCGTAATCGCATTTTTAATCATTTTCTGCGCAATCATATTCTATGCGCCGGACATGGGTGGCTATTTCCTGGAAGATAATAATTTTATACCTGCTAATCCGATGAAAACTCCGGAGCATATTTCACCGGTATGGTACTTCACGCCTTACTACGCAATTTTGCGCGCTGTACCCCCATTATTTGGCTCACAGTTTCCTGGCGTGGTTGCAATGGGCATTGCGACAATGATATTCTTTTTCCTTCCCTGGCTGGATCGCGGTAAGGTCAAATCAATACGTTATCGGGGTCCAATATACAAGACATTCCTGACCCTGTTCGCGATCAGTTTTGTCGGTTTGGGCTGGTTGGGTCTGATGCCCTCTACTCCTACCTATACCGTAATCTCACGGATATTGTCTGTGGTGTACTTTGCCTTTTTCCTGCTGATGCCTTGGTACACCAGGATAGACAAGTGCAAGCCAGAACCTGACCGTGTGACGTCCAAATAGAAAAGAAAGGTTCGTTGACATGAAAGTTTTCAATAAGCTATTGATTCTAGTATTGCTCCTGTCGGCACCGTTAATGGTGCAAGCAAATGAATCAGGAGTTCACCTGGACAAGGCACCTATAGATTTACAAAATACCGCATCCTTGCAACGCGGAGCCATACTTTTTGCTTCCAGATGCCTTGCCTGCCATAGTGCGTCCTATATGCGCTATAACCGGCTGCTTGACATCGGGATGACCGAGAAGCAAATCAAGAAAGATTTGGAGCTACCCGAAGATATCAAGCTGGGTTCTACCATGCAATCTGTTATGGATTCAAACTCGGCAAAACTGGCATTCGGTGTTACTCCGCCAGACTTGAGTGTGATTGCACGTTCGCGTAGCGCTGACTGGTTATATAGTTATATGCGCAGTTTCTATGTGGACGCGAAGAGTGCCAGCGGCTGGAATAACACCACCTTCCCCAATGTGGCCATGCCGTTTCCACTGGCTGATTTACAAGGAAGTCAGGCGTTGCATCTGGAAAATGTAAATGGTCATGAATTAAAGAAGCTGGTTATTGAGACACCGGGTACCTTATGTGCAGACGGCAATCCTTCCTGCGCTGCTGCCTATGATAATACGGTGGCTGATCTGGTCAATTACCTGGTTTTTATGAGTGATCCCTCTAAACTGGTTCGTGCAAAATTGGGATATATCGTAATAGGATTTCTGTTGCTAATGTTTGGTCTGGTATACGCGCTAAAGAAAGAAGTATGGAAGGAACTCCATTAAACCATGCTTGAATGAGGCAAAAGCGGTGCTGTAATGGCACCGTTTTTTTTTGAAAGAAACGAATTTTTTATCAATGCAATTCTAAGGAATCCTGTACATTCAAAATATTTTTCGGATAACTGAATATTTGCTTGTGCAAATTCACAATGTGAGGAGAAAATGAATGGTCAGTACTACTTGTGACAATTTCATTACCTGGTTTCGTTCTGTAGCCCCATACATAAATTCCTTTCGTGGTAGGACTTTCGTGATTGCCTTTGGCGGGGAAGTTGTTGCTGACGGGAAATTTGTCGCTTTGACTCATGATTTCAATTTACTGGCTTCATTAGGTATTCGACTCGTGCTGGTACATGGTGCCAGACCGCAGATTGAGCAACATTTTGCGCGAAATAATCTTGGAGATACTTACTATCAAGGAATTCGGGTCACTGATATAGAAAGCATGCAATGTGTTAAAGAAGCCGTTGGTAGAGTGAGGGTGGAAATAGAGGCTTTGTTGTCAATGGGGCTGGCTAATTCACCGATGGAGAATGCAGATATAAGAGTCGCAGGGGGTAATTTTATAACTGCTCAACCGATAGGTGTAATCAATGGGGTGGACCTAATGCACACGGGTTGCGTACGCAAGGTGGATGTTGCGGCAATCAAGGATAGAATGGATTTTGGTGAAGTACTGCTACTTTCGCCACTAGGATATTCACCTACCGGTGAAGTATTCAACATGACGTTAGAGGATATCGCAACTACGACCGCAATTGCGCTGGATGCAGATAAACTGGTATTTTTGATGGATACCGATGGCGTACATGATAGCAAGGGGAAATTGCTTAAGGAGCTTACAGTTATTGAGGCACAAGCCCTGTTATCCAACCATCGAAAATTACCGGATGACGTGAGTTTATATCTACCCTGTGCAATTCGAGCTTGTGAGGCTGGCGTTGCGCGGACTCATTTGATCAGCCGACATAATGATGGTGCTGTCTTGCAGGAATTATTCAGTAATGAAGGAATCGGCACCATGCTGGTTGAAAGAACACTGAATAATTTGCGTCCGGCTACGATAAGGGATGTAGGTGGTATTCTGAGCTTGTTACGTCCCCTTGAGGCAGAAGGTATATTGGTACGCCGAAACCGTGAACTACTGGAACGTGAGATTGACCGGTTTGTGGTTTTGGAACATGATCGTCGAATAATAGGCTGTGCAGCGATATATCCTTTTCGCGATGAAGCAGCAGCAGAATTAGCAGGACTCGCAGTAGATCCCAACTATCGAGATCAAGGTTATGGGGAAGTAATACTCAACCATATCATAAGTATAGCGAAAACTCAGGGTTTAAAAAAATTATTTGTCCTTACAACGCGAACGGCACACTGGTTTATCGAGCGTGGTTTTGTGGAGGATAATGTTGCGGCATTACCATTACAAAAAATGTCACTATATAATTTTCAAAGGATGTCAAAAGTTTTTGTAAAGATAATTTGAACAAGTAATAATTTGTAACCGGCCTTCAGACCGGTGGATTTAAGCGGGAAGGAGGTTGAAACCCCTCTCCATCCTGAAACCAGTGCTTCAGGGCGAGGTGGTGCTTGTTCCGTCCAGAAGCTCGTGGTTTTAAACCAGCAATGAATTTGGATAAATGATGCTTTAGCAGTGTATTCGTTCAAACTGATGATCATCGTGCGGGCTTCAAGTTTTTTTATTTTGCTTAACGGTAATTTTGGTAATTATTGATATTTAATACAATTAATTCAATAATATAGAAATTTTGTCTGCACCACAACCGACTTGAAAGCTGACTATAGTTATTGCAAAGATAAGAATTACGCATGTCCTGGCTGGCAACATAGTAAAATTCAGTTGCAGTTCATTAGCTTATCTAAGGGAAATACCTAGTAAAAAACAAGGGTTTTCCCGATGTACGCCCGCAATCTGCCCGTTTAGGATGAACACACAAGTAAAGTAAAAGGCTATCATGAACAAAGTGGAACAAAGCAATACTGACACAAATTCTGACGGCAAGCTTCAGGAAAATCCAAAGCCGATTTTGAATTCATCTGAGGAATTACAAAATTCTATCGAACAGATGAGCAAGAATAAGTCGCGTAAAAAAACCAAAAAAAATACAGCACCCGCATCGACTGAATCACCCGTGGAAGTACGAAACTTCATCGTGGGAATTGGTGCCTCTGCGGGTGGGCTCGAAGCGCTTTCTGATCTGATTCGACTGTTGCCTAACGACTTGGGAGTTCCCTATATTATCGTTCAGCATTTATCCCCCACTTATCGCAGCATGATGGTGCCGTTGTTGGCACGTGAGACTTCGATGCTGGTCAAGGAGGCAGAGGATGGTGAAATTCCATTGGTCAATGTGATTTATGTCACACCGGCCAACTGGAATATAATCCTTAAGGATGGCGCAATGCGCTTGCTGGTTCCAGGAAAAACAGTATTACCCAAACCTTCTGCAACCGTACTGTTCAATTCGATGGCGGAAGACAAGGGAGAGGATTCCATCGGGGTAATCCTGTCTGGTACAGGTTCCGATGGTTCGGCAGGGATAGCAGCCATCAAGGCAGTTGGAGGCTTTACCTTTGCTCAGGATCCTGAGGATGCCAAATACAGTGGCATGCCTCAGGCGGCCATTAGCACAGGCTGTGTTGAATGGGTGTTGAGCTGCAAAGGTATCGCAGAAGAAATTACCGCAATCGCCCGAGCACATGGGCTGATCGACCGCACCCCAAAACAGGATAATTCTCCGGCAAGCATGAAAAGCTTGCTGCAAATGGTGTTCAAGCAGTCAAAAATAGACTTTTCTGGCTATAAGGAAGCCACTCTGTCGCGGCGTGTGGAGCGACGCATGGCTGCAAATCGCTTGAATAACCTGAATGATTATTTTGAATTTTGCAGTAAAAATCCAGATGAACTGATCAAACTCAGTAAGGATATTCTGATATCAGTAACGGCCTTTTTTCGTGACCGTAACAGTTTTGAAGGGTTGCGTAAAACACTGTCAGAGATCGTGGCTGAAAAACATTTTGGTGACGAAATCCGCATATGGGTACCCGCCTGCGCTACCGGCGAAGAAGCCTATTCAATTGGTATCCTGCTTTCAAGCCTGCTGGGTGGCAAACTTAACGAATATCGCATCCAAATATTTGCCACTGACATTGACATGGATGCGATGGCGGTCGCTCGCAAGGGAGTATATAGTGAAAGTTCACTGGCTGAGGTCAGTGCGGAAATATCCAAGCGCTATTTCAGCCGCAAGGGTGATCAATATCAAATTGCAAGACCAATCC
The DNA here is from genome assembly GCA_903876685.1 of uncultured Nitrosomonadales bacterium. Lineage (GTDB taxonomy): Bacteria > Pseudomonadota > Gammaproteobacteria > Burkholderiales > Gallionellaceae > Gallionella. The sequence continues at coordinate 13,882 of CAIRBC010000256.1, forward strand.
GCGATATGGTAGTTTTTGCCAGACAGGATCTGGTGTTGGATCCGCCATTTTTGCGTCTGGACCTGATCAGTTGCAGAAACCTGCTCATCTATTTCCAGCCGTTGTTACAGACCCGCGTCTTGTCGATTTTTCACTTTGCACTCAGGCCGTCAGGACATTTATTTTTAGGTAAGTCTGAAAGTATCGTACACCAGGATAATTTGTTTGTGCCGGTTAGCAAGGAGGCACGTATATTTAGACGGGTTGCAGGCAAAGACCAGATTATTCCGATTCCGTTGTATAGCAACCAGGATGCAAGCGTTAAGTCACCCATCACGATTACCGAACGGGGTAAGCGCAAGCCGGATAATAAATTTCAAAAGGCGCTATCCGAGCTGTATGCACCGCCTAGCATGCTGATCAATAAAAATCTGGATATTATTGAACTGCATGGTGAAATGCAGAATTATTTGCAATTTAGCCCCGGTAAACTGGAAGTAAATCTATCCCAATTGTTGCGCCGCGAATGGCGCACCGAAGTGCAAACGCTGGTGCACCATGCCGACCTGAAGAATGCCAACGCAACCGGCAGGATTCGTCCCAGTAAAAGTAAAGATGGCCACAGCGTAAAAATTGAAGTACATCCAATGTCATCACGTGATGATCAGAAGCAGTTTCTGGTTAGTTTTATCTCGCTGGCAACGCTAATGGATGGTTCGCATATTGCGGATCAACCGCAGGAGAACAATAGTGAACTAGAAGACGAGTTGATTGCAACCCGCGAGCATTTGCAGACAGTTATCGAAGAGCTGGAAACCTCTAATGAAGAATTGCAGTCGCTGAACGAGGAAATGCAGGCAGCCAACGAGGAGTTGCAAGCTTCCAACGAAGAATTGGAGGCTTCCAATGAAGAACTGCAATCCACAAATGAAGAATTAACGACCGTTAATGAGGAACTAATCGTCAAGGGAAGCGAACTCAGTCTGGTCAATACCGAACTGGAAAACCTGCAAAACAGCACTGGCTTCTCCTTGGTGTTACTGGATCAGGATTTGCGTTTGCAGCGTTATAACAAAGAAGCCGCTGGTGTGTTCGGCTTTAGCGTACATACGCTGGGCAAGACTATAAGTGGCATGGTGCTGCCCGTCACAGAGGTACTGGAAACCGCTCAGCTGGCTATGTCAGACGGCATCAAGCGACAGCAGCAGACCACGTTTGGCGGTAAACAATATAACGTAATTTGCTTTCCTTACACTTCGCACGACGAAACCCTGGGCGGCGTGATTATCACCTTCATTGACGAAACAGAGCTGATCAATGCTCAGCATGAAATGCTCTCCAGCCAGCAACGGCTGATTGCACTGATGCAAAACTCTCCGATGTTGATCACCATCAAGGATCCGGTCGGACGTTATCAATTTGCCAACAAGGCTTTTGAGGGTATGTTCCAGTTGGATCAAAGTCAGATTATCGGTAAATCGGATATGCAATTATTCCCGGGCAGCATAGCCGCGATGTTCGAGATCATGCACTTTGAGGTATTGCAGAAAAAGGTGCGTTTGGAATCTGAAGAATGTATTACCATTTTTGAAGCTCAGCATTGGCTTTCTTTTATTTGTTACCCGATTAATGATGATCAGGGTTGCGTAATTGGGGTATGCAGTCAAGCCACGGATATCACTGAACGCAAACAAGCTGCTGAAGCGATCAGGAAGAGCGAGGCAAAATTACGCCTGTTGCTGGATTCTGCAGCTGAAGCTATCTATGGCATAGATGCTCAGGGTAAATGCACCTTCTGTAATCTGTCTTGTATACGCCTGTTGGGTTACCCGAATGCCGAGGCGTTGATCGATAAAAATATGCACCGGCTAATTCGCCACAGCTACGCGGATGGAACTCCCTTTCCGGAACAGGATAGCCTGATTTATCGAGCCTTGAAAAGTGGCACGAATTCACATGCGGATAAGGAAGTGTTGTGGCGTGCAGACGGTACCTCGTTCCCTGCAGAATATTGGTCACACCCGCAATTGAACGAAGGGCAAGCGGTAGGGGCTGTCGTCACCTTTCTGGATATCAGCGAAAGGCTACAAGCCAATGAAAAATTGCTTAAACTTTCGCGCGCGGTAGATAACAGCCCGGCTAGCGTAGTCATTACCGATGTTAACGGCACCATAGAACATGTAAACCGGGGATTCCTTGAAGTAACGGGCTACACTGAGGAGGAAGTGCTAGGTCAGAATTCCAGGATACTCAAGTCACAGGTACATCCGGCTGAATTCTATGAAAAACTGTGGATTACTATATTGTCAGGCAAGGTATGGCAAGGAGAATTGTGTAACCGGAAGAAAAATGGTGAAATATATCTGGAACAAGCATCGATCTCGCCAATATTGAACGAAAATGGGGTGATTACACATTTTGTTGCGGTGAAAGAAGACATCACGCAGCGCAAGCAGACTGAATTGGCACTGCAACAGGCTAGAGCGGTCGCAGATGCCGCCAACTGCGCCAAGAGCGATTTTCTGGCCAACATGAGCCACGAAATTCGCACGCCGATGAATGCCATCATTGGTTTGATCAACTTATGTTTACAGACTGAATTAACACAAAAACAACAAGACTATTTACAAAAGGTCAATGGTTCAGCTAAATCGCTGTTAGGTATCATTAACGATATTCTGGAATTCTCAAAAATTGAGGCACGCAAGTTGGATGTAGAACAGGTGCGCTTCAAACTTGAAGAGGTGATGGGCAACCTGGTTACCATCGTTTCCTCACGAGGGGAGGAAAAGGGTATTGAATTTCTGTTTGAAAATTCATTGAATGTGCCTCCTTACCTGATTGGTGATCCTTATCGCCTGGGACAGATTCTGATCAATCTGGTAGGCAATGCAATAAAGTTCACCGAAGCCGGTGAAGTGCGGGTTTGTACAGAAGTAGAAAGTGAAACCGAAACCGAAATCAGTCTGCGCTTCACCGTACAGGACAGCGGCATAGGAATGACCCGTGAGCAAATTGACAGGTTGTTCACCGCCTTCACCCAGGCTGATGCAACCATTACCCGCAAATACGGCGGAACTGGACTAGGTCTCTCGATCAGCAAGCAATTGGTCGAACTGATGAACGGAAAAATTTCGGTGGAAAGCGCTCCTGGTGTGGGCTCAATTTTTGTTTTCACCGCACGTTTCCAGAAAGTTCCAGAAACCTACACCACAGAATCCTACAAACCGGCTACCGAATTGAGAGAGTTAAGGGTACTGGCAGTGGACGATAACGCCTCGTGCCGCCGAATTTTGAAATCCTACCTGGAATCTTATAGTTTCGAGGTAACGCTTGCTGGCAATGGTGCTGAATGCCTGCAGGAAATCGAGAAAGCAGAAAGTGAAGGAAATCCCTACCGACTCGTAATACTGGACTGGAAAATGCCAGAAATGGCCGGGATTGAAACAGCGAGCAATATTCGAGCTATGTCCATAACTGGCGATATTCCCAAAATATTGCTGTTAACATCTTATGCACAGAGCGAAATTCTGCGACACATGGCGAAGAGTGTTATTGACGGGATACTGGTGAAACCGTTTCAGCAAAGCGAACTGTATGAAGCGGTGATTGAAATATTTGGTTATGCACAGAGACATGAAAATAGCCGAAGCTATTTGTTTAGCCCTGAACTGATGCAGATGCTCGAAGGCGCACATATCCTGCTAGTCGAAGATAATGAAATTAATCAAATGGTGGCTCGGGAATTACTTGAAAAGGCAGGTGTAAGAGTGACCATTTCTGGGAATGGTGCGGATGCGATCGTACAGTTATCGGAGGAAAAATTCGATGGCGTGCTGATGGATTTACAGATGCCGGTAATGGATGGACTGACAGCCACCCGGGAAATCCGCAAAAATCCAAAATTCGCGCAATTGCCAATTATTGCGATGACTGCAAATGTGATGACTAGAGATCGAGAACATTGTGTGGCAGCCGGCATGAATGACTACATTGCCAAGCCGTTTGATCCCAATCAGATGTTGGCTGTATTAGCAAAATGGATTTCACCGGCTCGACCTGACATAAATGGTGTCTACACAGCGGGAAACGGGATAATGGCAACGTTGCCAGAGCTGCCTGGGGTACAGGTTGAAGTTGGGGTGCGCCGTCTGGGCGGAAATGTTGGCATGTATTACATTATCCTGAAAAAATTCCGGGAAAGTCAGCAATACACCTTGGCTGGAATCCGCGCTGAACTTAAAGAGAAGGATTGGAAAATTGCTGAACAGTTGGCTCATACCCTGAAAGGACTGCTAGGTACCTTGGGTGCCTCCAGACTAAAAAGGAAAGTGACCAGTCTGGAAAAAGCTATTCAAGACAAAAATTTCACGCTGGTATCGGCGCAAATCCAAACTGTCGAAGAGGATCTGCTGCAATTGTTTGCAGACATAGATCGTGCTCTGCAATTGCAGGCTAAACAATTAGAAAGGGTTGCTGTTGCAATGCCGGTCAATATGCAAGAACTGTCAAAATTGCTACTTCAGATCAAACATCAACTGGAACAATATGACATCAGTGTCGATGAAACTGTGCTTGAGTTACGCCAGATGCTAAGAGCTGACCCGCAGATGAGTAAAGAAATGGCACGGCTGGAACAATGCATCAGTCGATACGATTATGAACAAGGTCTGCTGGTTTTGCTCGACTGGGCAAACAGCTTGAATATTGAACTACCTTGATAATAGGCTATTATTTGTCCAGGTAATTTGCCACTTTTTCAAAGTCCCTTACCGACAGGTTCTCTGCTCTAAGTTGTGAATTTATTCCTAAAAAATTAAAATCAGTTTCATTCAAAAAAACGCGTAGCGTGTTGCGCAGCGTTTTTCGGCGTTGCCCAAAGGCTGCGCTGACGATATTGGCGTAAAGTTTCTCGTTGTGGATGCGAATTTCGTCGGCAACAAGCGGGATCAAGCGCACGATTGCTGAATTTACCTTGGGTGCAGGGCGGAATGAATGAGGGGGAACCTCCAGCAACTTTTCAATCTGAAAGCGGTATTGCAGCATCACAGAAAGTCTTCCGTATTCAGGCGTGGAAGGTTCAGCGACCATGCGGTCAACTACTTCATTTTGTAGCATGAAATGCATATCATGGATACGTTCGGCGTAGGCAGCAAAGTGAAACAACAGCGGTGTGGAAATGTTGTAGGGCAGATTGCCAACGATGCGTAAAGGTTTTGGTAGTGTTGCAAAATCGAATTCAAGTGCGTCAGCTGCATGAATCACCAACTTCGATTCGCCTTGCGGGTATTCATTTTGCAGTCGCGCGATCAGGTCGCGATCAATTTCAACTACCTGCAACCGGTTTAGTCGCTTTAACAGCGGGCGGGTCAGAGCACCCAGACCTGGACCTATTTCCACCATATGATCATTAGCTTCAGGTCGGATTGCGGTGATAATGTCGGTGATGATTTGCTCGTCTACGAGAAAATTCTGCCCAAACTGCTTCTTTGCGCGGTGGTTCAACTCGCTATCCTTGAATGTATGGCCATCAACTCGGCTACCTTGATTGCTTGAAGCAGGCTGCCTGAATCAGCTTTGCCGGTACCGGCCAGTTCAAGCGCCGTGCCGTGATCCACAGAGGTGCGAATAATCGGTAGCCCTAAGGTAATGTTTACACCCTGACCAAAACTGGCATGCTTGAGCACGGGCAGGCCTTGATCGTGATACATGGTGAGTATGCAGTCACATTGTGCAAGCTTTTGTGGAGTAAATAAAGTATCAGCTGGCAGTGGTGCGCTGACGTTGAAACCTTCAGCTCGCAGTTTGTCCAGCACCGGGCTGATGATGTCGATTTCCTCACGTCCCAGATAACCGCCTTCCCCGGCATGCGGGTTTAAGCCGGCAACCAGGATACGCGGATCAACAATGCCGAAGCGGCACTGTAAATCACGACGCAAGATACGCAAAACTTTTTCCAGCAAGGGTGCGGTGATTGCGGAAGTCACTTGATGCAAAGGCAAATGCGTGGTGACTAATGCGACACGCATTCCTCCTCCAGCCAGCATCATCACGACCAGATCAGTATCAGTCTGTTCAGCAAGAAATTCTGTATGACCGGTGAAAGGAATCCCAGCCTGATTGATGATGCCCTTATGCACAGGTGCGGTGACCATGCCGGAAAACTCTCCAGCGAGGCAGCCTTGCAAAGCCCGGTTTAAAACCGCCAGCACATAGCGGCTGTTGGCTGGGTCAAGTACCCCGGCATGACAAGGGGCATTGAGTGGGACATCAATTATTTTGAGTGTCTCGGGAAAGGAAATTCCTAATTGAGATGCGCGCTGCCTTAGTAGCGATTTATCACAGATGACTACATGGTTACCCGAGTTAATTTGCAGGCATAAATCTGGACCTATGCCTGAGGGTTCACCCGCAGTGATAGCCAGTGGAGCGATAGCCGGACTCAATTATGATCTTCGAGTCGGTATTCGATAAATGCCCGGTCGCGTAATTGTCGCAACCAGTCCTGATACTGTTCATCAGACTTGAAGGTACCTATCGCCTGGCGTGCCTGCATACGCTGTTGTTGTACACTGACATCAGTGTTCTTCCGTTCCAGCACTTGAATAAGATGCCAGCCGAATTGAGTTTGCACGGCTGTTATTTGGCCAGGCTGGAGTTTGTTCATCGCTTCTTCAAAGTCGGCTACCGTTTGACCGGGTGAAATCCAATCCAGATCGCCACCCTGCTGAGCACTGCCATCCTGAGAGTAACGTCTGGCTTGCTCGGCGAAATCTGCTCCCCCTTCAATGTGTTTCTGAATATCCATTAAGCGGCTTTTTGCCTCAGCTTCAGAAACAATTTCGCTGGTCTTGATTAAAATATGTCGCGCATGGGTTTGGGTAATCACCACAGGTGCGCTACCATTGCGTCTTTCGATCAGCTTTAATATATGGAAACCGTTCGGGCTACGCATGAGTGGCGTAATTTTCCCGGGTTGAAGTTTCTGTAGTTCAGTTAGAAACAGTGGCGGCAGGCGATCTACACCACGCCAACCGAGATCGCCGCCCTTCAAGGCATCTTTCGCATCTGAACTGCCGGCCGCGACTTGCGCAAAATCCGCTCCGCTGTTCAGTTGGCTGGCAGCCTGCTCAGCCTTTTCGCGCGCCGCCTGGATTTTTTCTGCACTGGCTTGTTCGGGCACTACTACCAAAATATGTGCGAGATGCATCTCTTCTTCTGCACCGCCCATATTAGCCTTGTTGACCAGATAAGTATCCACTTCACTTTCGCTGATGAGAAGCTTGCTCTCTACTTCGCGTTCGCGCAAACGGGTGGAGATGATTTCGCTGCGGATTTCTTCTCGAAATTTTTTAAAATCGACTCCATCCGCTTCAAGCTTGGCACGAAATTCAGATAGAGACTGGAAATTGTTCTGTTGACCGATGCGTGTAATCGCCTGATCCAGTTGCGTATCATCTACACGCACCCCATTCTCCTTGGCAAACTGAGCCTGCAAAAGATCGGTAATCATGCGCTCGAGCATCTGTTTTTCAAGTACGTCAGGCGCAGGCAGTGGAGTGCCTTGTTTTTGCAATTGACGAACAACCATGCGCAACCTGACATCAAGTTCCTGGCGGGTGATGACATCATCGTTGACTACTGCGACCACGGAGTCGATTACCGCAACCTGACTCTGTGGGTCTTTAACAGCGTTCGGTTTGGCAAGGGCAAGAACTTGACCTGTCGATAAATCGATGCCATACACGATATTTGCAGAGAAAAGAAGGGTGCTAAATAGTGCGTAAGCGGAAATTCTGGAAATCATTATCACCTTTCGATGTTGTTCAACGTAAGACAGCGCTGGTTTTATCAACAGGTTTATCATTCAAATTGGTATAACCGGATATACTTTTTTTCAAGAGCGCCAAGGGATCCGATCCTACCTTGACGAAATCTTTCAATTCGAGCTGCAGGAAAATTCCTGTATTCGCCTGCAGTGTTGCTACAGCATAGCGCTGCGCTACCAGACGCAGTCCCCAGCAGCTTTGATTATACTCAAGCCCGGCGATGGACTCCAAAGTTTTGCTATCCAGCAAGGAATAATTGAGGCGCCCTACTGCATGCCAGTTTGCAGAAAGTGGCCATTGGCCGGATATATCCATTAATCGCAAGCCGCCAGTCACGACCGTATAGGGAGAGCCATTAATTAAAGTATAGGGTACGCCTGCTATAGTGGGGTAGCTTGCACCATTGACTGAAGTGTAAATTGGCACCCCGGCAGGTATGGCGCCCGGTATCAAGGTTCCTAGTGTTTCACGAGTAAAACGGTAGCCAAAATTCAGTAGTTTCCCTGCTTCAGAACGGTAATTGATCGCCGCATTATAGCGTTGTGTTCGGGATTGGTTTGGATCGAATTGATATTCGCCTTCGAAATACCACGAGCGGGTGATACGACCGGCAGCGGAAATCAGTATATCGGATTTATTGGTTGACTCAGTCGGTGCAACCAGGTTTACCTGTGGTGTTTTCAGACTGAAACGTTCGCCAACCATTAGTTTGAGCCGCTCGAAGCCACTAGCTTGATCAAGCAGGCGAGTAGTAACCGCCAGAGTAATTTGATTCGCATCACCTACTCTGTCGTTACCAAAGAAACGGTTTTCGGCAAACATTTGTGTGAACCCAAAATCAGCTTGAGCTGAATCAAAGACGGGTTGCTTGCTTTGATCTTTATAGGGTACAAAAACATAAAAAGCACGCGGTTCCAAAGTATTTAAATAATTGCCGTCGAACAGATTCAAGTCGCGTTCGTAAAATAGTCCGCTGTCTACACTTAGTAAAGGCAATATGCTTGAGGCATTTGGCAGCGCAGCGCTATTGTTTGCGCCCAACACGTAATTAGAGCTGTGCAAGGCAGCTTTAGGGGTAATGTAAAATGATGGATCATTTAATAGTGGATAACTGATGCTGGGATTCAGCATCAGTCTTTGACCGTTCAGCAACTTTGGATGGCTGAAATCCACATATTCTGCTGCAAGCGCCAGGTTTGCACCGGCATATTTGCGCTGAGCATTGAGTGATAATTGTGGTAGACGCGCATAAGGCGGAATAATTGGCGCATCGATATCCTGTAAAGTCTGATAGCGTTGCAGGCGTGCTGATGCATTCCACCAGTCGGCGCTATAGCTTACTCCACCCTCTTGTGGAAGATTAACCTGGGAAGTGGCATTCACCGCATCAGCCAGGTCCCGGTAATAGGCATTGTCCGAAACACGATTGAAATTGACATAACCATTCAGGCCGGTGGCTAAAGTCTGGTTATGTTTAAAGCTGAATTTGCCACGATTACTATTGGTGATTGCGTCATTTGGCAAACCATCAGCATGGATTTCGCCGCTAAAATCCTTCTCCAGGTAGCGAAATTCATTGTTCAACATCACGCCGCGTTTAGTCATGATACGCGGTGCGATGGTTGCATCAAAGTTGGGGGCAATATTCCAGTAATAAGGTAAGGTAAATTCACTGCCCCCTTTGCTGGTACCGCCCATCACCGGCGACAGAAAACCGGACTTGCGGTTGTCGTTAAGCGGGAAATCTATCCAGGGGGTATACAGCAAAGGTAACCCTAGAAATTCAACTTTTGCCTGATGCGCCACACCGATCTGCTGTTCACGGTCGATTTCAAGTTCTTGCATGTTCATCTGCCAGTCATGATTATCGGTAGCGCAAGTGGTGTAGTTCGCATTATTTAACAGGAAATGTTGCTTGTCGTTGAGGTGCAGCATTTCAGCCGACCCCCGCGCGCCATTATCGGCAAGGAAAAATACCGGGTTTTCCATAAAACCGATACTGGTATCCATATTCAGATGTAAATGAGGTCCGCTCATGGTACTTGCGTCCTGCTCTAACACGACAGAGCCTTGTGCATCCAGTAAGTGGGATTCCTGCGCATACACCAGCTGATCAGCATGGATAGATTGTCTGCGATTGCGTAATATGGCATTACCAGATGCCTCAACCTGGCTGCGCTTTTTAGCGGTAAGCTGATCGGCTTCGATAAAAACAGGTA
>CAIRBC010000257.1 GCA_903876685.1 uncultured Nitrosomonadales bacterium
ATATTTGCCATGCCCGTTAGACTATCTTCAGCACCTGCATAATGGGCAACAGCTTATCGTGAAAACTTTGCGCCTGCTCATTTAACTCCGCCAGATTCTCTTCTGCTGTCTCCAGCGTCTTACCATCCTTGAGAATTTTTTGACTCTGTGCAACGAGTATCTGCCAGACGAACTGCGCCCATTCACCGGGTTGATCCTTGCCTTGGCTCCTTGCGAGCAAAAATAGTTGCTGGAAGCGCGTCACTGACATCCCGCCGCCAGTCACAGGACTTGCCAGATAGCTCGTATCGTTGCTGCCACGAGACTTGTCGATGAGGAAAGTATTCAGTTTGTCAGTCTGTTTCTTTGCGCAAGCGATCAGTTCTTCTTGCTGAACTGCCGCCAGACACCCTTTCCCGATTAGTATCAGCATCGATTGCGTTATATGTGCAAAAGTGACTCCTTTGTCCTTCACAGCTTGCTCTATCTGGCCCAGTGATTTCGGCTGATTATCGGCTAGCACCTCTAAAATCGCCCCATAAACCTGCTCATTAAGTGTGGCTTGCAGCGTCCCCTTCACACTCAGCGACACCTCGGCGCGCGGTAGCACCAGCATCACTCGCTGACGGCGCAATGTTTCGGACAGTTCCAAAATACTAAGCTTACGCGCTCCCTTGACCCAGTAGTCTTTGCGGAACTGCTGATTGACCATGAAGTCTCGAACCGTCTGTCGAAACATTTGATCCGGGATCTCCGCCAGCAGAGTCTGCTGATCAGCGGTAAGATTCACCGCATCGAGTAGATCCAGATAGTTCGCCGAACAAGCATAGTTCAGTTTTGCTGGCGCGAGCCACTTGGCCATGCTGGCGAAAGACATGGGTAGCCAGTCGCGGTTGAAATATTCATGGGCGAGATAGTTGCGGTTCATTTCCTTGATCCCCTTGATCCGCTCGGCAACCGATGGGTTGACGCGTGCATAAACGGGGTTTGTTGCCAATAGCTTCTCGGCAAAGTTCAGCGCGCCGTCGATCCCGCTCACGATCCCGTGCCCGGTGGTACCCATCACCTCGTTATGCTCGGTGAGCAGGTCACGCATCGGCACCATCGCCGCCCAACCAGGTTGCGTGTTGTAGCTGATGTAAAGCACTCCGCCCACCTTAAGTTTGCGGCGGATAAAGTCAACGATCACGGCACGATTTTCATCTGATATCCAACTCCAGATGCCGTGGATGCCGATATAATCGAATTCAGGCAGATCGGATCGCAAGGCGAAATCAGCAAAAGAGTCATCGTAAAGCCGCGCATTGGCACCTGATACTGAGGCAATTTCTTGAGCAAATCCAGCCTGAGAGGGATTGAAATCCGTACCGTACCATCGAGTAAGCGAGGCAGTCGCATGCAGGTTCGCACTCATACCCTGGCCGAAGCCTAATTCACAAGCGGTACCCATTTCGGGTGAAGCCAGACCGGCGCTGAGGAAGGCCAGTTTCACCCGCAACGGGTTGAGTTCAGTGTAATAGCCAAAGGTGTAGCCGATGTCGGCAACGTATCCGGCAGTCCAGTCGGTCATAGCAAATCCTTGATTAATGTGATTTTTGTGGCCGCAGTTTGAAAGTGCTGTGAATTCGCCAAGGTGAAAGTGCGGGGGTAGTTTTATGCATTTCAGCTTTATATCTGTATTTTTGAAGTGGGTGAAGCACGATGACTTC
>CAIRBC010000258.1 GCA_903876685.1 uncultured Nitrosomonadales bacterium
CCTGAAATTAGGCCAAAAGTCATTGATGATTTTCGTCGACTCTACTTAGAACAAGGCGATGAGCGAGCACAAGAGTATGCGGATGCTATATCGACGTACTTGGCTTTTGGTGTGAGTCGCGCAGCTGAATTTTGGTCATCCAGCGCGACTTGGGAATGCTCAGGCGGCTTTGTCTCACACGTGTTTACGAAAATGGCGGATAGCTTCGTTGCGCAATTGCTTGTCGGCTAACACCGCCTTTTAAATAGTTATTCAATATCAATTCGTTGTGGCAATAGTTGATTGCGTGTAATATCTCTATGTATCTGCCCTGGAATATATGCCAGACGCGAGCATGTAAGCGATTGAAACGTTGCGTATATACGCTATTAAGTTGGCGCATTCCGCGTGCAAGATTGCCATTGGGAGTTTCAATCAACAGGTGATAGTGATTATCCATCAGGCAGTAGGCGTGACACTGCCAGCCATGCTGCACGATCACTTTGCAAAGAACAGTCGGGAATGCAGTTCTGTCATCGTCGTTTCAATAAATAGCCTGGCGTGCATTGCCACGGGAAGTGACATGATAGAACGTACCGGGATGTTCAATACGTAGAGGACGAGTCATTAAGTGATGTTATGGAGAATAAACCGCATTGTCAAGACCTGACTCCGACATGGTGTGCGCGAATTATGCCAACAATCCCGACACCTATCCAAAAAACATTGAGGATAGTATAGGCTTTGTCATTTTTAATGATCGCGCACCAAGAGAGCATGATCGCATCTATAGTGTTAAAGGCCCAAACAAACAGAAATGGGCTAGCAGGTCCGAGCCAACTGATTAACGTGAAACACGCGAAGCGACTTACTCCCCCTCGCCCGCTTGCGGGAGAGGGATGGGGTGAGGGAAACGGACATGGCGGTTTCATTACAAGGGGTGGCATCATTGCCATGTCCGTTAGAGAGAAGCTAAAAATCCTCATCAGCACTCCAGTCATTTCTATGGCTTTGATATTTCTGGATACTGCTGTATGGAGACCGCGAATCAGTTTCATGTTTGTATTATCAAATTCTTGCATCCATGCCTCCTGTAATGCTTACCGTAGAGCTAACCGGCGCGTAGATGTGGTTCAAGCCCAAACCGGCGGAATTTATCCAATTCGGCGCAACGCCAGCACTGGTGCTCGTTTGATGGAAAACACTTGTTTGTCGGTTACAGTTCGATCTCGTCGCTTTTGGGTCAATTTAATGTAAAAATAATGTACGGAAAATACTGTCGCCTTTCATTACCAAACGGAAACTGCAAAGAACATATTTTCCGTCATGCAAAATATGTGGGGTGGATACATTCCGCCGGTTTGGGCTTGGAACCCCGTACAGGGCTTTTGACTTTCGTATGACGTAGAACGGACGTTATGTAAAATATTTGGAGCGGCACGTCAATATACATCTTGCAATGTTATGTTAATTGCGGATACTATTATGAATGATTGACAAGCAATAACAGGGAGAAAAGTATGCTCACCGAAACCATAGACCACGTTACCCTGATCAAGCTGGCAGAAGCCGGCGTTGTGTGCAGCGCCCACGTTGTCGGCCAAGAGGGTGGTTGGGGTGTCCTGGTCAAGTACGGCATGACCGAGCGCGCCTTAGCCGCACAGCGCAGCCAGCAAGTACGTATTTTTCGCAGGCTCGAAACGCTGGTGAACTATTTGAAAGGGGTGGGAATTCCCCGTTTCGATGTGGACGCAGTAAACTTTGATTCGTCGATCGGCACTACGCGCAAGCGCCCCGACCGCGCCACCGCCATGAAAGATGCAAACGAAGCAGTCGCGTATCAGAAGTGGCTAAAAGCCGAGATTCAAGAAGCTATCGACGACACCAGCCCGACGGTTCCGCACAATGAAGCCATGCGTCAGATCCGCGCCGCGATCAAAACTGCGTAAGGAAAAACGTGCACGTCATTCACTGGAAAAAACAAGCGATCAATGACACGATAAGAATCGGTCGTCACATTGCACAAAACAGCCAAGCCAATGCGGATAAAATTGTTTCCCTCATCGAAGATAAGGTAATTCCGCTGGCGGCGCACCCGAACATGGGCCGCGTTGGCGTCAAACGAGGCACTCGCGAGTTGGTGGCGCACGAAAACTACCTGGTGATTTACAGGGTACTGCCTTCCAAGGTCGAAATACTGCGTGTGAAACACACTGCTCAACAGTGGCCTAAGTTGAGTGATGATGAAAAGCAGCTATTCCGTGTTTTAACTTGATAATTGTTGCTCAGGTATCGAATTCGCTCTAATCCAGCATACAGTATTTATTCCAGATTTCATTTTAACGCTATTTTTTACAAGCACACCTTTTATTTCGAGTTCATGTAATGCGGCTAAGCACGCAACCCTAAATTTCCATATAGTGCCATCATACCCACACCACTTTCTCATATTTTCCAAGCTTTGCGTATGAGGTTTGCCTTGCTCATGCCCACTAATATAAGTTGGGGGTGTAAGCACAAACCCCAGAAAATTCCGTCAACCAAATTCCAGCCCCGCCACGATTGCATCCAAGTTAATGATTTGGCCATCGCCGTGAAACGTGTAGTGCCCGTTCAGGTGAATATGGCGCCATGCCGCAGGCGAAATCTTCTTGAGCAGGGCTAGTGCTTTCTCGTTCCCACTTGCTAAGCAGTCTCGAAAGAATTGCAGAGTTGTAGTAGATAATGATGTTCGCAATCAGCCGTGCGCACTGGTTGCTGATCTCGATTTCGATATCGGTTCGGCCGGTCAGTTCTTTTTTGCCACCGACCTGGGCGATAGCTGAGCGCAGCTGGTGGTA
>CAIRBC010000259.1 GCA_903876685.1 uncultured Nitrosomonadales bacterium
AAGTCCAAGAAGTCCAAGAAAGCAAAGAAAGCAGCAGCTGAAGCCGCACCAGCAAAGTAAGAATCACATATACGAAAAAAGCAGGGGTGACCCTGCTTTTTTTGTTTTTAAAGTCTAAAAAAATGATCTGGAAACCAAATGTCACCGTCGCTGCGGTCATTGAGCGCGAGGGTAAATTTTTACTGGTTGAAGAAGAAACCTCGCAAGGAGTACGCTTTAATCAACCCGCCGGTCATCTTGAGCCCGGCGAATCATTACTAGCCGCAGTATCGCGGGAAACACTCGAAGAATCAGCCTATTCCTTCATTCCTCAGCATTTACTCGGTATTTATCACTGGCACTCAACTGAATCCGCAACCACTTATCTGCGTTTCGCCTTCATCGGCACCTTGGCCGGTCACGATGCAACACGCAAGCTGGATGAAGGTATCTTGCAAGCCCTGTGGTTATCGCCCCAGGAAATTAGGGACTTGCGGCAATGGCATCGCAGTCCGCTGGTGCTGAACTGCCTTGAAGATTATCTGGCAGGTAAACGCTATCCGCTGGAACTGTTAACTCATTATGCGTAAAACCATCGTGGTCGGCATGTCCGGTGGCGTGGACTCTTCGGTGACCGCGCTATTGCTCAAGCAGCAAGGATATGACGTAATTGGTCTGTTCATGAAAAACTGGGAAGACGACGACAACGATGGATACTGCTCATCGCGCCAGGATTTGCTGGATGCAGTTTCTGTAGCAGACATCATCGGCATTCCTATAGAGGCGGTAAATTTTTCCAACGAATACAAAGAACGTGTATTCAGTTATTTTCTGCGTGAGTATCAGAGTGGACGTACCCCAAACCCTGACATTTTGTGCAATTCTGAAATAAAATTCAAGGCGTTTCTCGACCATGCCATACATCTGGGAGCCGAAGTCATCGCTACCGGACACTATGCACAGGTGCGCGAAGTAGATGGCCTGTTCCAATTATTAAAGGCAGCAGATATTGGCAAGGATCAAAGCTACTTCCTGCATCGCCTCAATCAATCACAATTGAGCCACGCGATGTTCCCGCTGGGGAATATGCAAAAACACCAGGTACGGACAATTGCACGCCAGCACGGCTTGGCCAACCACGCCAAAAAAGACAGCACTGGCATCTGTTTCATCGGCGAACGTCCTTTTCGCGAGTTTCTCAACCGCTATCTTCCCATGATGCCCGGCGACATGATTACGCCTGAAGGTCGCCTGATCGGCAAACATGTCGGTTTGTCCTTTTACACGATAGGCCAGCGCCAGGGACTGGGTATCGGCGGAATAAAAAGCACCCGCACAGAAAGCAGTGGACACGAGCATGAACCTTGGTTTGTGGCAGGGAAAGACAGGCAGAACAACCGCCTGATAGTCGTGCAAGGGCACGATCATCCGGCACTGCAATCCCGTAAACTGGAGGCACTGGAAAACCACTGGATCAGTGGAACTGCCCCCCTGTTACGTCATCCCTATGCCGCCAAGACTCGCTACCGGCAAGCTGACGCATCCTGTCAACTCATTACCCTGGATAGGGACTGCAGTTCTTTCCAGTTTGAGCAGCCGCAATGGGCAGTTACCCCCGGACAGTCGATCGTCTTATATGAGGGTGAAGTTTGTCTGGGTGGCGCTATTATCGAATGCGGCCATGCCTAATGACTTTGCCGGTAAATTAATCCAATCCATTGCCTGATTCGCTCCCCTCAGCGCAAAATCTACACTAACATTTTCTCAGGAATCTTAATGTCCACACTCACACAACTCAACGCACTTTCACCGCTGGACGGACGCTACCACGGCAAAGTTGATGCCCTGCGTAATTACTATAGCGAATTTGGTCTGATCCGTTACCGCGTAAAAATCGAAATCGAATGGCTCAAGGCGTTGGCTGCGCAACCGGATATTCTTGAAATTGGTCCCTTTTCAGCAGAAACCATCGAACGACTAGATGCGATTAACAGTGCTTTTTGCGAAGAAGATGCCGCTGCAATCAAGGCCATCGAAAAAATTACCAACCACGATGTCAAGGCAGTGGAATACTGGCTGCGCGACAAACTCTCAGCTATCGGGCAAACCGCAGATAAACTGGAATTTATTCACTTTGCCTGTACTTCAGAAGACATCAACAACCTTAGCCACGCGTTAATGCTGAAAAATGCACGCGACGAAGTGCTGTTACCAGCATTGCATGCCTTAGTTGAGCGACTAAGAAAGCTGGCTCACCAGTTGGCCGATCTTCCAATGCTCTGCCGAACTCATGGACAGACCGCCACCCCCAGCACCTTGGGCAAGGAAATGGCCAATGTCGCCTATCGTTTGCAACGCGCTGAACCGCGCTTGGCTAATTGTGAAATACTCGGCAAAATCAACGGTGCGGTCGGTAACTACAACGCGCATCTGACCGCTTACCCAGCTGTGGATTGGGAAGACTTTGCACAGCGCTTCGTCACTGGACTCGGAATTAGTTTGAATGTTTATACCATACAGATAGAGCCACATGATTATATGGCAGAACTTTTTGATGCGCACGCTCGCATCAACACCATTCTGATCGACCTGAACCGCGATATCTGGGGTTATATCTCGCTGGGTTATTTCAAGCAGAAAGTCATCAAAGGCGAAGTCGGTTCTTCCACCATGCCACACAAGGTAAACCCTATTGACTTTGAAAATTCTGAAGGTAATCTCGGTCTGGCGAATGCACTATTACGCCATTTCAGCGAAAAACTGCCTATTTCACGCTGGCAACGGGATCTTACCGATTCCACCGTATTGCGCAACATGGGTGTAGCGTTGGGATATACCCTGCTGGGCTTTGAATCCTGCCTGAAAGGACTGAACAAACTGGAAGCCAACACCGCTCTGCTGGCTGAGGACTTGAATAGCAGCTGGGAAGTGCTTGCCGAACCGATTCAGACTGTCATGCGCCGCTATGCCATTCCAGATGCTTATAATAAACTCAAGGAGCTGACACGCGGCAAAGAAGGCATTAATCGTGCATCGTTGCAAGCCTTCATCGTGACACTGGAGATACCGGAAGCTGAGAAACAACGGCTGCTGAAACTTGCTCCTGATACCTATATAGGCAAGGCCGTAGAACTGGCGAAACGCATCTGATAGCTGTTACTGTTTCCGGTACCCGCTAAAAGCACGTTAAGTATAATGTCTTAGGGGGTTTTTTCAGGCATAGCGGGCGTGATAGCCGCTAAATGAAAAAACCAACAAAATCGATCGACAATTTAAATCAAAGAAAGTTTAAAAAAATAGTGCCTTAACTGCAATTTCAAAGTATCCTTGCCGCCTCAAGCAGGTCAGGGAGCCCTAAACAAATGTTATTAACATTGGGGCAGTTGAACAGTAGAACTTTTTTGGAGGGTAATCATGTCAGGTGGTTTAGTTTTTGCGTTATTGAGTGCGATTGCCGCACTATTGTATGGTGGAGTTTCGATAAAATGGATTCTCGGTAAATCGACCGGAAGCAAGCGAATGCAAGAAATTGCGTCTGCTGTACAGGAAGGCGCCTCAGCCTACCTTAACCGTCAATACACCACCATTGCCATCGTTGGTGCTGCCTTGTTTGTCATTATTCTGATTACCTTGGGATGGCAAACGGCGATAGGTTTCGCCATCGGTGCAGTTCTGTCCGGTGCTGCTGGTTTTATTGGTATGCATGTGTCGGTACGCGCAAATGTACGCACGGCAGAAGCCGCCAAAGAAAGCCTGAATGCGGCACTGAACGTGTCCTTCAAGGGGGGTGCCATCACCGGTATGCTGGTGGTTGGACTGGGTCTGTTGGGTGTGGCTGGCTATTATGCTTTCCTGATTGCCACCGGTGACACGACCGAACAGGCAACTCATGCACTGGTCGGCCTGGCCTTCGGCGGTTCACTGATTTCGATTTTCGCCAGACTGGGCGGGGGGATTTTTACCAAGGGTGCTGACGTAGGTGCCGATCTGGTTGGCAAGGTTGAAGCCGGCATCCCTGAAGATGACCCGCGCAACCCAGCCGTGATCGCGGATAATGTAGGCGACAATGTGGGTGACTGTGCCGGTATGGCAGCCGATCTGTTTGAAACCTATGCGGTAACCATTATTGCTACCATGCTGCTGGGCGGCCTGTTGATCACCAATGGCGGACCAGGTGCGGTGACTTATCCGCTGGTGCTGGGCGGTTTCTCAATTTTTGCGTCAATTATCGGCACCTTCTTCGTCAATGCACGCGAAGGTGGCAAGATCATGAATGCGCTGTATCGCGGCCTGGCTGTTTCTGCAGTACTGGCGCTGATCGCTTTTTACCCGCTCACCACGATGATGCTGGGTGATGGCGTGATGATCGACGGCAAGATGGTGACCTCAATGAATCTTTACCTGGCCACTATCATCGGTCTGGTGCTGACCGCTGCAATGGTGTGGATCACCGAGTATTACACTGCAACGGAATTCTCACCTGTGCAACATATCGCCGAGGCATCCACTACCGGTCACGGCACCAACATCATTGCCGGTCTGGGCGTTTCGATGAAGTCTACCGCAGCACCGGTGATTGCCGTGTGCCTGTCGATCTGGGGTGCTTACCATCTGGCCGGACTGTATGGCATCGCGATTGCTGCAACTTCCATGTTATCCATGGCTGGTATCATCGTGGCGCTGGACGCTTATGGCCCTATCACCGATAACGCCGGCGGTATCGCACAAATGGCAGGTCTGCCTGAAGATGTACGCGTCATCACCGACGCACTGGACGCCGTAGGCAATACCACCAAGGCAGTGACCAAAGGCTACGCTATCGGTTCAGCCGGTCTGGCATCACTGGTATTGTTCGCCGACTACACCCACGCACTGGAAGCCAAACTGCATGTAGCTACCAGCTTCGACCTGTCGAATCACATGGTGATCATTGGCCTGTTCATCGGCGGCATGGTGCCTTATCTGTTCGCTGCGATGGGCATGGAAGCGGTAGGACGCGCTGCAGGAACGGTGGTGATCGAAGTACGTCGCCAGTTCAAGGAAATCAAAGGCATCATGGAAGGCACCGGCAAGCCGGAATATGGCACTTGTGTGGATATGCTGACCAAGGCTGCAATCAAGGAAATGATTGTTCCGTCGTTGCTGCCGATTGCCGTGCCTGTCATCGTAGGCTTGACCCTGGGTGCGCAAGCACTGGGCGGCGTGCTGGTCGGCACCATCATTACCGGTATTTTCGTGGCAATTTCCATGACCACCGGGGGTGGTGCCTGGGATAATGCCAAGAAATACATCGAAGAAGGTAACTTCGGCGGCAAAGGTTCAGAAGCTCACAAGGCAGCTGTCACCGGCGACACCGTTGGCGACCCCTACAAGGACACCGCTGGTCCTGCGGTGAACCCGCTGATCAAGATCATCAACATTGTTGCATTGATGATTGTGCCGCTGCTGTAGTACACCAAACGGGTTAACGTGAAACTCGCGCAGCGATCGTCTTCTCCCTCGCCCGCTTGCGGGAGAGGGATGGGGAGAGGGAAACGGGCATGATGGGTTTCATCATCAGGGGTGGCAATTTGCCATGCCCGTTAGCTTCAGGCTAACCCCATTAAAAAAACAGGGCGGAAATTCCGCCCTGTTTTTTTGTCTGTTGCAACCATAGCCAAATTTTTCGACTATTCCAGCAAATAATCCAGCCACATATTCGACAGTTTTTCCTGAACGGTGTTTTGCCGTAACCGGGCATTCAGATGGGTAAAGTCTACTTTGTCCAGCTCCTGATCCTGATTGTAACAAGAGTAAACAAAATGCTCCTTGCCGGTTTCGGCATCGATATGTTTGCATAAACACTGCGCACAGATGCCTTTCATCATGCACTGCATCGGCGAGTTGATCGAGCCGATCGCCTGATGCGTCTGGTTAAGATAAGGCTTGAGTACGTCATGGCGCGCGCGCTGGACTGCTGCCATCATCCGGTCAGAGCCGATTACCACCAGATGATCCACTTCGGACAGTAAAATGGGCTGCTCGCCCAGTTCGCCTCTCGCATAAGCCTGTATA
>CAIRBC010000260.1 GCA_903876685.1 uncultured Nitrosomonadales bacterium
ATCACCACTGCCCATTGCTGTTGCAGGCTATGCATCGCTACTCTAATCAGCTCTGTTTGGGTTATATCCTTCAGCGCCAGTTCCAGTTGTGCAACAGCGGCTGCCAAATCGAAAGCACCCAGTGTCCGGGCTGAGCCTTTGAGCCTGTGTAAGAGCATCAGGGCCGTATTCTGGTCGCTACACTCAGTGGCGCGTCGAATTTCCACGATGATTGAGGCATTGCGGTCTCTGAACATACACAAAATCCGCCGGTAAGTTTCAACTTTTCCGCCCACTCTTTGCAAGGCCGCTGCCATTTCAAAGCCCGGCAGGTGGGGCATACCGGCTGGCGTATCCGCGTCAGGCAAAGCCAACTCTGCTACCGGCAACTGCTTCGTTACCGCTTCTGCCGTCCCACCCAGCCATTTGAGCAAAATTCCTCTCAGATCGTTAAGTCGCAGCGGTTTGGCAAGGTAGTCATCCATACCGCTATCCAGGCAGCGCTGCGACTCCCCCTTCAAGGCGTTGGCTGTCACGGCGATAATAGGGATATGTGCACACTCCACTTCTGCCTGACGAATGGCTGCAGTCAACGCAAAACCATCCATGCCTGGCATATGGCAGTCAGTCAGTAGCAGGGCATAACGACCGCTTTGCCACAGCTCGAAAGCCGTCTGTCCGTCCTTTGCCATTTCTGCCGCATAGCCCAGTATCCGCAACTGCGTCTGCATCACCTCGCGATTGGTAGCATCATCTTCAGCCACCAAAATTAATTGCTCGGCCGCCCGCAAGATGTCTGTCATCGATTTTTGCTGAGGCAAGGATGCGTCGAGCGTAGTGTTAGCAAGTCGTCCGCAAGCCATTGCTATGCCACAAAGCAGTTCGCGGGTTAGCAGAGGGCGGGTTAGAACCACGATATCCTTACTTGTGCTGACAGAGCCTCGCGACACCAGTCGCACGACACCTACACCCGCCGGCAAGTCAAGCTCGCCGGTATTTGCCGACACATAAATCCCTAGCAGCAGCACGGAGACCGGATGCTCACACAGATGCGGGCTGACCATCGCCATCTCACTGACCACAGCAATTTCCGCGCCCGCCGCAACACAATACGCTGTCACTATCCTGGCGAACGCCTCGTTACGGATCACGGCCAGCACCTTGACTCCGGTCAGCTCAGGTTCTGCCTCAGCTTTGCCTCCGGGTTCGGACTCCTGCAACGGTAGCTCGACGGTAAAGGTGGAGCCTTCCCCCAGCACACTGTTCACCGATATTCGTCCGCCTAACATTACTGTCAAGCGTTGCGAGATGATCAGTCCCAGTCCGGTGCCACCGAAATTTCGTGCAATGCTATCGTCAGCCTGTGTAAAAGACTGAAAAAGGTTAGCGAGCGTGTCGGTACTCATCCCGATTCCGTTATCGATGACGCGCAGCTGTATTCCTGCCGTTGCAGAAGCCAGTATGCAAGGCTCAGCACTTAACATCACCCGCCCCTGACGACCTTGCTCGCAGGAACTGAACTTGACCGCATTGCCCAGCAGATTAAGCAACACCTGGCGTAAGCGCATCGGATCGCAGATAATCCAATGCGGTAGTTCGGGAGAAACAAATACCGTGATTTCTACCGAAAGGGTGTTGGAGGAGACAGCCATCAGCTGTGCTACCCCCTCGACGACCTCCCTCAGGCAGGTGGGTATCAGCTCAATGCCCAGCTTGCCTGCTTCGATCTTGGAGTAGTCGAGAATATCGTTCAGGATATGCAGTAAGGCCAGCGAGGAATCATGAATGGTATTCACCATGTGCTTTTGCTCGGCGGACAGACTGGTCTGCTGTAACAGATCAACCATACCGATCACGCCATTCATCGGCGTGCGGATTTCATGGCTCATGTTGGCTAAAAACAGACTCTTGGCGCGATTGGCCGCTTCGGCTGCGTTGCGTGCGCTAGCCAGTTCCTGAGTCCGCTCGGAAATGAGTGCTTCCAAACTTGCCTTATCTCGACATAGCGCCAGACGAGCCTCTTTTTGTAGTGAAATATCACGGATGATCTTGGAGGCACCCACCACATTCCCGGAAATGTCGCGTATCGGCGAGATAGAAATTGACACGGAAATAACTTTGCCATCCTTCTGCACGCACTCTGCCTCGTAATGACTGATTCTATGTCCAAGCCGTATTTGTTCCAGAAAGCCTGCCTCTTTGTCATTGGCAGCATTTGGCAAATAAAGCATGCTAATCGAACGCCCGGTGGCTTCTTGAGCAGAGTAAGCAAACATTATTTCGGCAGCACGGTTCCAACTGAGGATTATTCCATGCAAATCCTGACCCACAATCGCATCATCCGAGGTTTCGATGACTGCTTTGAACCAGGACTCGGATTGGTGTAGAGCCAGCTTGCTCTGCTGGATTTCCAGGTCAGTAATTTTACGTTGCTGTTGTTCTTTCTCCAGATGGTATTTCTGGATCAAGCCACGGGTTATCAATTGCGCTATTGAGCCGGCAATCTCGGTCTCAGCGCGAGACCATGACTCGCTGCGTCCACTCCAGGCCTCCTTCCAGCTTTCAAAAGAGGCACGTGGCGATAGTTGCAAGCCTGTGGATTTTCTGATGAGTGTTTTTTCGGAATTTCCCGCCCAGTGCACCGTGTGAATTTTTTCTTTGCGTAACCAAATAATACCGTTGCGCATTTCAGTGGAAAGTCGTATCGCCAGCAATCCGGCAGCGACCTCAGAATAAGCACTTGCCGGAGAAAAATGGTGCGCCAGTTGATCGCAACTAAAGGTATCCGCCCCCCCGGAACGTCCCCAAACCCAGTCAAGCAGATCGACTACAGATGCAGAATCAGGCACTTCTCCATGCACATGATGTTTACCTTCAATAAGCAGTATCACTCCGCTTGCCTCCAATAGCACCAGCAGATTAGCCAGCAGGGACTGATAAATATCACCCTCACTAGTGGAAGTGAT
This sequence comes from uncultured Nitrosomonadales bacterium, assembly GCA_903876685.1. Taxonomy (GTDB): domain Bacteria; phylum Pseudomonadota; class Gammaproteobacteria; order Burkholderiales; family Gallionellaceae; genus Gallionella. Next base: position 2,946 of record CAIRBC010000260.1, read on the forward strand.
ACTTTTCATCAGCTCGGCAATGATGCGGCTCTCTTCCTTGTTCAGGTTGCGCTGCTGGTGGACTTCGAGCAAAGAGAGTTTTGCCGAGACTAACTGGCTGATCATGGAGGAAGCTTCAAGCAAGGCGTTTGACACACGTTTCGCTGTCAAATGATGGCAGGTGATCAACCCCCAGAGCTGACCGTTTTGCAACAGTGAGATCGACATCGAGGCTCGCACCCCCATGTTGCGTAAATATTCGATATGAACCGGCGAAAAGCTGCGTAGTGTGACATGCGACAGGTCTAGCGGCAGTCCGGTAAGCGGATTCACTACCGGCAATATTGCGATCGGATTAGCCCCGGTATCGGCAAGATGACGCACCAGATTGGTCGTGTAGAGCTGACGCGCCTGGGAAGGAATATCGCTGGCCGGGAAGCGCAGTCCCAGGAAGGAATCATACTCATCCACCTTCTTTTCAGCTATGACCTCACCATCCCAATTGGCTTCAAAACGATAAACCAGCACACGATCAAAGCCAGTCAACTCACTGACTGCTGAGGCCACCTGATTGAAGTATGAAGGGAGGCTGCTTGCCACATTAAACGTCAGTAGCGAATATTGCATTTTCAATATCAGTTCAGACAACTGTGCATCTCTATCGTCAACCTCGTTGCGCATCAACTCCAAAACGAACAGCTCCCCAGTGACAATTAGTCGCGCTCGCAGCTGACATTTTTGCTGTCGGAGAATAACATTGATCAGCCCGATCGCTGAGCCGTTAGTCTGGGCTTCCTGTAGTAAGCGTTCAATTTCCACTCCGGCAGGGATGCCTGGAAGCTCCGCCAGGGGACAGCCATTAGCACCTCCAGGCGGAAGGTCGATAAATTCGTCAAGATTGTCACTGGCCTGTAGTAGCAGGTGTCGGTCAGCAAAATTGAAAACCAGCAAAGCTCCGTGGGGTTGGATTTGTCCTAATTGATGAATCGGCTCTTGTTCGCAATACTTCAGAGCTTCTTCAATTTCCCGAGAACTAGAAAGGTTTGATTTAACCGTCATGGATTGCCTTAGGTTGCTCCGCACAAAATCGCAATTAATAGTAATCATTTTAACAAAATTGAATAATTTATGCAAATAAACGATAAATTTACGCGCATATATTAGCTTATTATCATTTTGTTATCATTTAAATTCCTTGCTGGTTTAAAACCCCGGCCTGAAGGTCGGTGACCAATTTTTAGGTCGAACCGCCAAATACGGCGGCGCTCGAACAAGAGATCGGGTAACGCTGAGCGGATGTGGGACTGATCGACATCCTCACGGATATTTTCGTAGGGTGCGTTTATGCACCAGAATTTATGATGCATCGCAAAGGTCACCCTTCGGGTTAAATCATAACCAATTGAACATCTGCATTAATCTGCGTAATCTGCGGATTGAACTACGGAATTTAGGTTTATAGAACAAATTGACGCAATCGTCATTCCATTCGACGAGCAGCAGACTCGTCTCGCCGATGATGCTTTTCAACGCTATGGCAAAAGACTGAGACACCCGACTCAACTAAACCCGGGTGACTGCGAGGTCTACGCGCTAGCCAAGGCTCTCGACGAACCGTTGCTGTTCGTTGGCAACGATTTCGCGCAGACGGACATTGAAAATTGTTGATTGATTACGCTATTACTGCTGGAGCACCACCTTACCAGCAACGTCTAGAAACGTCATCTATTAACCCCAAAAAGGCTTTTGCAGCAAAGCCGTAACTACCTTTGTCAGACGCTGCTGTTTATGCGCCTGAGATTCAAGTGCGCAAGCAGTAGCCAACGCGTAGTTTCCGCTAGACCAGGCCAAGACAGACTTGCATAAAAGCCTATCTGCCTGTTTTTCAGCGCGGATTGCCAGGGTAAAATCGCAACCGCAACGCGGGCATAGCGGTGAATCTCCCAGGCGGCTGCGGCAGGCTGTACAGCGCTCCATCTCAGGTTTCCATGTAATACAGCAAATCGGCCAGATCGTCGATGGCCTGACGTAATAGCTGCTCAGGTTGGTCACGCGCGTCCTTGACGGCTTCGATGGCGTTCACCAGGTCTGCACTATCCTCAGGTCCGGCATTTTTCAGTAGTCGATCCGCTTTTTCCAGTAGTGCTGTAAGCTCTTCTTTGTTCTGGTTGCTTGCATTATCCTGAACGGAATCTTGCTCGCCAAACAGGGTGTTGATGCGTGCGCGAGCTTCGTCGAGCTTGTCATTTTCGAAGCGGGTTAACACGTTGTTGATGGTAATCGAGTGTTCCAGACCCGTTGCTTTTTCGCGCGAGCTGACATGCAGGATGCCGTCTACATCAATCGCAAAAGTGGTGACAATCGGGTTTCCGGAACTGGTTTTGCGTAACCCTTCGATCAAGAAGCGGCCGATTTCGATGTTGTTCAGCGCATCGGGATCTTCGCCTTGATATACATCGATATCTACCTTGGTCTGACCATCGTGGGTGGTGAAAAAAACTTCGCTCTTGGAGACCGGTATTGGCGTATTTTTACGGATCAACGGTACAAAACAATAGGGATATTCTTCACCATTCAGGAAGGCAATAGCAGAGGTACCAAAGGTATAGGGAGTCACATCGACCAGAACGGATGAAGTCTTAGCGCCTTGGATGATGGCAGCCTGGATGGCAGCCCCCATCGCCACACACAGATCAGGGTTGAGTTCGCCGCGTGGTTGCAGGCCGAGCGTCTGTTCCAGACGGTTTGCGACCAGCGGTGTCCTGGTCGCACCACCAACCAGCAGGATTTCATCGATGTCTGATACTGTAAGCCCTGCGCCAGCAAGGGCGATATGGGTTGCATCCAGGGTTGCATCAATAAAAGGCATGATCATTTCCTGATACTCTTCGCGCGAAATCTCTAGCGACAAATGTAGCGGAAGACCATTATTTTCAATGAGATATTCCTCGCTTATCAACGCATAGGGCTGGTCTGAAAGTGTAATCTTAGCGGCCTCGGCGGCACGTTGGAGCCGCGCCATCGCAGTCGCTGATCCTTTAACATCGACGCCATGCTGCTTGAGGATATGCTGCACGGCATGATTGACAATTTTCTGGTCAAAGTCATCTCCACCCAGATGGTTATCGCCGTGACTGGCAAGCACTTCCACGACATCGCCTTCCAGATTGACCACAGAAACATCAAATGTGCCGCCGCCCAGATCGTAAATGAGTGCTTTTTTCGCACCGATATGTCCGCTTTCGTAAGCCAGCGCAGCAGCAGTCGGTTCATTGATGATACGCACCACGGTCAGTCCGGCAATTTCGCCCGCTTCGCGAGTGGCCTGGCGCTGCGCATCTGAGAAATAGGCAGGTACGGTGATGACCGCCTTGCTAACCGGTTGCTGTAAATAATCTTCGGCGATTTTTTTCAGCCTGAGCAGGATCATCGCGGATATTTCTTGTGGACTGTAATCCTTGTCACCCATTTTAACCGGCACAAATTCGCCCATATGCCGCTTGATGGAGCGCACCGTGCGCTCCGGGCGCAGCACATACTGGTTCTTTGCGGCCTCGCCAACCAATAGCGAGCCGTCATCGGCAATACCTACCACCGAGGGCAAGATAGACACCCCTTCCGAAACGGGGATTACTGTAACACGCCCGTCTTTGACGATAGCTACCTCGGAGTTAGTGGTGCCCAGATCGATACCGATGATGCTTTCACTCATACTTATCCTTTTTTATTGACAATGACTTCGGCGGCACGTAACAGCGTGCCTTCATGGAAAAATCCGCTGCGCGTCACACGCAGCACGATACTGTCCGGTTTTTCGGACACTGTTTCGATGCCTACTGCACGCATGGTATGGGGATCCATCGGTAACGCCAGTGCTTCTATCTGGCGCACTCGGTAGTCGGATAGCATTTCGTCCAAACGTTGCAGCGTTAAGCCCAGACCCTGTGTCATGCTGGATACAAAAAGCGATTCACCCGGAACCAGTCTGGACAAGAATGCTGGACGATGTGCAGTTCCGGCATCCAGACCGGATTGCAAGCGGTCGCGCAGATCGAGCATATCCAGCAGCAGACCACGTTCGGCTTTTTGTTTGACGGATGCCAACTGAAGGTGCGCCCGTTCCAGTTCCTGATTGAGCTTCTCATTTTGCAGGCGCAACGACTCCCCAAAAGTACGCATTTCGTCGAGTATGTTCTTGAACTGGCGAGACTCCAGTCGAATCTCATTCTTTAACACAGCCATTTCGGCTAGCAAACTATGCAGATCGACGTTAGCGCTGGTTTCAGTCCCGTCCCAACTTTCAGTCTCTTCCAAGCTTTCAAGGCAGTTGCTGAATTGCTCGATCAGGCGTTGCTTTTCTTCAGGTCCCAGCATTATTTAGCACCCAAGATTCGCAACAATCGACGTTCATCAACGCGCCGTGGCTGAAACTCGATCATGCTCAACACATCTTCAGCAGACGGTTCTGTTTTATCAAACAGTTGGTATTTTAACCGGTTGCGCGGGCTGCTAAGAGCC
>CAIRBC010000261.1 GCA_903876685.1 uncultured Nitrosomonadales bacterium
CCTTCGGGGGAGGGAGCGGTTTGGCTTGGTGCGCTTACTCCAAAATGGTGCGCAAGCGCACCCTACGGCAAGGTTCATAGGGCACAATTCGGTCGGGGAATTTGCGACAGGGGTCTCTCCCGCAAGCGGGGAGAGCGCAGCAAGGGAGCGTAGCCGAAAGTACGTCGCTGCGCATGTTTCATACATTAAAGTCGAGATAGCTCTTGCTGTTGATGTCACTCCCCAAATCACCGCTACTTTCCAGGTTAGGTGCATAGAAGTACCAGTTCGACAACACGCTGTCCCAAGCCCATAAGCTGGTAAGCGTTAAGCGATGGCTGGTACGGCTAGCAGTCGCCGATCGTCACTGCCATCTAAACCAAAGTCTAATACCCCCATCGCAAATTGCTTGTTAATCTACACCCACTGCAGTTCCTGGATGTCCCAGGCTGTCAGGTGAGCGAATGCGTTCGCTTTGGGGGCGTCAGTGCCCGGATTGTACCGGTGTGGCTTTGGCCACGCTCTGAGGGAGATATAAATGGCTTTATTGAATCGGATGGACTGGTACGACATCGCCAGAACGACCAACTGGTCGGTGAAATACGTCAGTGAAGATGAGTTGTTCCCGCCGCAACTGGCAGGTAACTTTGGTTTGCCCCAGGATGCCTGGGAAAAGTATGATGAGCCTTACAAACAGACTTATCCGGAATATGTAAAAGTTCAACGCGACAAGGATGCAGGTGCTTATTCGGTGAAGGCAGCGCTAGAACGTAGCCGAATTTTTGAAAATGCCGATCCGGGCTGGAAGTCGGTGATGAAGGCGCATTATGGTGCCATCGCCCGTGGCGAATATGCTGCGGCCAGTGCCGAGGCTCGTATGATGCGTTTTTCCAAGGCACCGGGGATGCGCAACATGGCAACGCTGGGCTGTCTGGATGAAATGCGTCATGGTCAGATGCAGCTGTATTTCCCGCATGAGCATGTATCCAAGGATCGTCAGATGGACTGGGCTTTTAAGGCCTATGACACCAATGAATGGGCGATGATCGCGGCGCGTCATTTCTTTGACGACATCATGATGACACGCGATGCCATCAGCGTTTCGATCATGCTGACCTTTAGTTTCGAGACCGGTTTTACCAATATGCAATTTCTCGGTCTGGCAGCCGATGCCGCCGAAGCAGGCGATCACACCTTTGCCAATCTGATTTCCAGCATCCAGACCGACGAGTCGCGACATGCACAGATTGGCGGTCCGGCGCTGAAGATCCTGATCGCGAATGGCCAGAAGGCAGAGGCTCAGAAACGGGTGGACATAGCGGTATGGGGCGCTTGGAAACTGTTCTCGGTGCTGACCGGGCCGATCATGGATTACTACACACCGCTCGAACATCGCAAACAGTCCTTCAAGGAATTCATGGAGGAATGGATCGTCGCGCAGTTTGAACGTTCGTTGACCGACATGGGTCTGGAATTGCCCTGGTACTGGGAAACCTTCCTCGAAGATTTGAATGACACCCATCATGGCATGCACATGGGTTCCTATTTCTGGCGCCCCACTGTCTGGTGGAATCCCGCTGCAGGTGTCACACCTGCCGAGCGCGACTGGCTGGAAGAAAAGTACCCTGGCTGGAACGATACCTGGGGTCAGTGCTGGGACGTGATCATCGACAACGTCGTAGACGGAAATATGGCGATGGCCTATCCGGAAACCTTGCCGATGGTTTGTAACATGTGTCAGTTGCCAATTCTGGGCGTGCCTGGCAAAAAATGGAACGTCAAAGATTATCCACTCGAATACAACGGTCGTTTGTATCACTTTGGTTCTACAGTCGACCGGTGGGTGTTTGAACAGGAACCCGAGCGTTATGCCGGTCATCTGAACATTGTTGATCGTTTCCTGGCAGGCATGATTCAGCCGATGGATCTGGGCGGTGCGCTCAAGTACATGAATATTGCTCCCGGTGAATGTGGCGATGATGCCCATAATTATGCCTGGGCTGAAGTGTACAGAGCGTTGCGTGCGGCGAAAAAAGCCGGTTAAAGGCGGAAAAATGGACCAGTGATGCTGGTCCTCTTGAATAATGGAGGGTTTTACAATGGCATTATTTCCTTTGAGTTCTAATTTTGAAGGCGATTTCGTATTACAACTGGTCGCGGTGGATAGCGAGAACAGCATGGATGAGGTCGCTGCGGCAGCCGCAGTGCATTCGGTAGGTAGACGCGTCCGGGCGAGACCGGGCAGTATTTTGCGAGTGAGAGCACAGGGTGCGGAAGCCTTTTTCCCTCGCACACTGAAAGTTTCCGAATCTGGACTGAAGCCTACCGAAACGATCGAAATATTGTGGGAAAAAGCCTGACACCCCGTTTCCGGTAAGTGACCAATAACAACAGGAGTTTGCAATGAGTTTCACAAAAGTATGTGCACTTGATGATATTTGGGAAGGAGAGATGGAAACCTTTACCGTCAATGGCCAGGATATTTTGCTGGTCTGCGCCGAGGGTGGTGAAGTAAAGGCCTTTCAGGGGATGTGTCCACATCAGGATATTCCCTTGGTTGAGGGCAAGTTTGATGGAAAAACCGTCCTTTGTCGCGCGCATCTGTGGCAATTCGATGCTTGCAGCGGCAAGGGTATTAACCCGTCCAACTGTAAATTAGCAGAATATCCGGTGAAAATCATCGATAACCATGTCTATCTGGAAACTGAGGGCATCGTGCCGGAATTTGCAGACAGCTGAAGGAAGATGCCCGAAAGACTGCAAAGCGCACCGTGATATTTACCATGTAGCTAAAGAAGTGAAAACAGGAGACAGTTTATGAGTACCAAAAATTCGGCGCAGGCTTATGTTAACAATATGGTCGGGCCAGTCATGCGAGCAGGGGAATTGGCACAAGCCATTATTGAAGCTGCAGGCGTAGACAATCCGGGCAAAGAAGTATTTGTGGACGACAAGCGCGCCTATCTGCGCATTCATGTCGAACAGGAAATGATTTTAAACAGACAATCGATTGAAGATGCGCTGGGTCGTCCCTTCAAGATGAATGATCTGGAAGTTGATCTGAGCTCCTTTGCCGGGCAGATAGAAAGCCGGGACGATTCGGTGCGATTCTATCTGGTGAATCGTCTTTGAGCAGGCTGAGCGGCTGTTAATTTAATCGGAAATATTAAGGAGACAATGATGTCTGAAGTAGAAGTATTGAAACCGCTGAAAACCTGGGGTCATCTTGCCGCACGTCGCCGCAAGCCCAGTGAATATGAAATTGTCAGTGCCAATCTGCACTACAACAATCGTGATGCCAATGCGCCCTATGAACTGGCGCCGAATGTTTTCATGAATGAATGGTATAAAAAGAATACCTTTGGCACCCGCTTGAAACATGCAGACTGGAATGCCTTCCGTGATCCAGAGGAAGTGATTTATCGCACCTATAACATGATGCAGGATGGGCAGGAAAATTATGTGTTTGGTCTGCTGGATCAGTTCAGCACCCGTGAACACGACCAATCCATCGATGCCCGCTGGGCAGGTACGCTGGCACGCTTGTATACCCCGTCGCGTTATCTGTTTCATACTCTGCAAATGGCCTCTGCTTATATTGGTCAAGTTTCTCCGGCCAGCACCATTACCAACTGTAATTATTTCCAGATGGCTGATTCCTTTCGCTGGTTAAGCCATACCGCTTACCGCACCA
>CAIRBC010000262.1 GCA_903876685.1 uncultured Nitrosomonadales bacterium
CATATCGGTTGAACGGCTTGAAATGAAATATTTTTTGATGCCTTGGTACCGCACGATTTCTGTATGCTTCGGGGAGGTCTGAACAGCGGCATCAGTATTTTTTGGGTGCGAGTAATTTCATCAGATGATCTCTAAGTGAACGTAACAGTTGCAATTCACCCTTTTCCACCAGGCCGGTAGTGCCTTTCCGCCAGTCCCCATACAGCAACCCTACGGTCTGTCCGTTGAAAATCATCGGCAGCAGGATGAAGGCGCGGACGTCAGGCAGGGAAGAGGTGAACCATACCGGCATACTCGACACAAATTTTTCTTCCGTGGCATCCTTGATAAATATGTCAGCCTTGTTGGCCAGTGAGACATGAAATACATCTTTGGTCGGAATAGTGGAAAAGGTCAGTCTGGGCAATATTCCCGGCATTAGTGCGCCAAAGCCGATACGCCCCTTGAAGGTATCCTTGTCGCGCAGGAATACCGCAACCCGGTTAAAACCCATGCCGCAATACATGGTTTCAAGCGCCAGATTTAATCCATTACCAAAGCTCATGCCGTCTCTGAGTGCATCAATCAGCTCACAAACCCCTTTGCTCAGACGCTCAACGGAATTAGCAGGTTTCCCATGCGGATCGGCAACATTTTCAAGCATCACAAAGTCATCTGCAGCTGCAATGGCGGCGTTTATCGATGACATCAGCGAAGCGACAGGGACCATTAGTGCATGATTGTAACGGGAGACAATCGCTTCCAGTTCCGCATTGTCTGCACCCTTTTTGACGACCACTGACGCGGCTTCCCCGGTGAAATTGGCAATGGTTCTCAGCCATTCCCATGATCCGGGGATATTGGTTCCCTCGGGAGAGCTTTGAAGGAGCATACTATTGGCTATTTTTTTGGGCAGTCGCCAACTACTGGCAATCTCATGTGAAATATCGTCGAGGCTGACACCGATGATATTCAGTGTTGCCTGATCTTCCGTGAGCAGGAAATCGGTCGCATTTTTTTGAATTTCGACCCATTCATCAGGAAAATAAAAGGCCATTAGCAGACGCCCCAGATGATGCATGAGCGAGCAAACAACGGCCTCCTCCGCATCGAGCAGATTGGCTGTATTGGTGATATTTCTGGCTATATCTCCGGCAATCAGCGCCTTGGACATTTCCATGCGTGCAGAAGGGGTATCCGGCGCACTCGCCGAAAGTGTATCGACAAAGCGAATACTCAGCGCCAGATGTGCGATAGCATCAAAACCCAGTACCATCGCTGCCCTGGAGACGGTACTTTTTTCACCGCCCATACCCGCATACATCGGGGAATTGGATAGTCTGATCACTTTTTGAGTCAGTGCGAAGTCACTCAAGATGGCACCGGTAATTTCCGTGATGCTCTTGTCTTCGTTCTGCATCATCCCGGCCAGATCGTGTACCACTTTGGCCAGGGATGGAAAATCACCCTTCACACTCATGCGTTTTTTCAGGAGGGCGAAAAATCCTTCCCTGCCCTCCGGGAGCGTGGCGATCAAGCTTTTCATAAGATGAATTTTTCCTCAAAAGTCTGACTGTCCATTGGTTTTCCAGTCAAGTAGCCTTGCACCAGATTGCAACCTTTTGCTTTGAGAAAATCGTGTTGCGCCTGGGTTTCAACACCTTCGGCAACGACGGTCAGCTTTAATCCCTCAGCGAGGCTTAATATAGCCGATACGATGGCAACATCTTCGGTGGATTTGGGAAGGTCATTGACAAAGGACTTGTCAATTTTCAAAATCGACAGCGGAAAATTCTTCAGATAGGACAGCGAAGAATAACCAGTGCCGAAATCGTCAATCGCAATTTTTACGCCGCCTTTATACAGTTCCAGGAGAATCGCTTTAGAAGCTTCGGGGGCGCCCATCAGTATACTTTCGGTGATTTCCAGCATCAGCGAGGCATGTGCAAGCCCTGATTCAGTCAGTGCCTTGTTGACCAGTTCAGTAAAGCCGGTGGTCATGAACTGGTTGGCCGATACATTAACCGAAATATAAATATCGCCAGCGCCGGACTCTTGCCAAAGTTTGGCTTGATGACAGGACAAACGCAGAGCCCATGAACCGAGAATTTCAATCATGCCGCTGCTTTCGGCAAGCGGAATAAAGGTTGAGGGCGAGACCAGGCCGTGGCCGGGTCGCTCCCAGCGCATCAGGGCTTCGGCACCTTTCAGCTTTCCGGTACGCATACAGAAAATTGGCTGGTAATGCAGCAAGAATTCTCCGTTTAGAATGCCCTCGTGCATTGCAGCTTCCAGTAACAGATTTTTACTGAGGTCGATCTGCGGTGCGTAAAACGAAAAACGGTTTCTACCCAGGGCTTTCGCGTTGTACATGGCCATTTCAGCCTGATTCAGCAAGGAGTCGGCATCGCCCTCCAGTTCTGGATAGAGGGTGATGCCGATGCTGACACTGGTATACAAATTTTCGTTGTCAATCCGGAAAGGGCGCTGTGCCAGGATTAAAATCTTTTTGGCGATACTTTGCACGGTATTTTTCAGGTCTGCGCCAGTGATGAGCAGCGCAAACTTATCTCCGCCCACCTTGGCCAGTGCGTCACCCGGTAGCAAAACCTCCTGCAAGCGTTTGGCCAGCGCTTCAATCAACTTGTCACCGGTCGAGTATCCAAGCGAATCATTGACTTTTTTGAAACCATCCACATCGATCAGCAGCAGCGCAAGCGACTGCTTTTGAAAATTTGCAGTTTTAATGCCTTTCGTAATCAGGTCATCGAGCAACGCACGACCTGGCAATCCGGTCAACGGGTCATGGGTTGAATGTCGGGCGAGTATGGCTTCGTTTTCTTTCCAATGGGTAGCATCGAAAGCCGCCAGCACATATTCGTTCATATCCGGCAAATGGATGATATGGCAATCCATCCATACCGGCTGGATACGCTGCCGCAGCAAGCGACAAACGAAAGATTGCTTTTTTTCAACGGCAGAGGCCTTTTCCCTCGCGTTCAAAACAATGGTCATGTCGTCTGGGTAAATGAAGGTACTGATCGATTCGCCAATGGGGCTTGCGGGCAGATCCAGAAAGGCCAGCGATAGTGCCGATACATCAATAATCGTGCCTTTAACGTTCATGCGCACAATAAAATCAGCCAGATGCGACAGTAGATTGATGGGTTGTGGATTACTCACAGAGATACTGACCTATTTGAGGAACCTGAATAATTAAAGTGTATTTAGTAGATTATAAGGGAAAAGGGGTATTTGCCATTTACCTTTTTTCAAAAAATCCACCCCGGGGATTTGACTGCTAACTTTTGGGCATTTTGAGTGTTAAAATTCGCCCCTGATTTTTAAGCAATGGCTTATGTCCAAACCCACCTTTATTCATCTACGATTACACAGCGAATATTCCATTTCAGATGGAATGGTGCGCATTGACGATGCGGTTGCTTCGGCAATCGGCGATGGTATGCCTGCGCTGGCCTTGACCGATCTGAATAATTTTTTTGGTCTGATCAAATTTTATCAGTCGGCGCGTGCTGCGGGTCTCAAGCCCCTGCTGGGTGTCGATGTATATATCAGCAATGAATCTGACCGCGAGCGGCCGCATCGGCTGTTGCTGTTGTGTCAGTCTCGCGAGGGTTATCTGCTGTTGTGCCGCTTGTTGTCGCGTGCCTTTCTGGAAAACCAGCATCGCGGTCGCGCCGAGTTACGCAGAGCCTGGTTTCATCAGGGAACGGCGGGCTTGATCGCCTTGTCTGGCGCGCATCTGGGTGATGTCGGCAGTGCCTTGTTATGCGGTAATCTGACCCAGGCCAAGCTGTACGCGAAAGAATGGGCGGGATTGTTCAATAACCGCTATTACCTGGAAGTGCAACGTGCTGGCTTTGCCGATGAAAGTCTTTACATCCATGGTGCTACACAACTGGCCGCCGAATTGGGGTTGCCGGTGGTTGCAACGCATCCGGTGCAGTTTCTCGAAGCTTCCGACTTCAAGGCGCATGAGGCTCGTGTATGCATCTCAGAAGGGCATGTGCTTAATGACAAACGTCGCCCCAGGCAATTTACCGCACAGCAGTATTTCAAGACACAGGCCGAGATGGCGGAGCTGTTTGCCGATTTGCCGGAAGCCTTGCAAAACAGCGTGGAAATTGCGCGCCGTTGTAATCTGTCACTGGTGCTGGGCAAACCTTGTCTGCCGGATTTTCCAACGCCCAATGGGCAAGGCCTGGATGATTTTCTGCGCGAGCAGGCGCTGTTGGGTTTGCAGCAGCGTATGGCATTTCTGTATCCGGATGAACTGAGCCGTGACGCAAAACTGCCTGAATATCGCGCCAGGCTGGATTTTGAAACCGCAACCATCATCAAGATGGGATTCCCCGGCTATTTTCTGATTGTCGCGGATTTTATACGCTGGGCGAAGGATAACGGTGTACCGGTCGGACCCGGGCGTGGTTCGGGGGCGGGTTCGCTGGTTGCCTACAGTCTGGGGATCACCGATCTCGATCCGTTGCGCTACGGACTGCTGTTCGAGCGCTTTCTTAATCCGGAGCGTGTGTCGATGCCTGACTTTGACGTGGATTTCTGTCAGGATGGACGAGAACGGGTCATTGATTATGTAAAAGCCAAATATGGCGCAGAATGTGTATCGCAAATCGCCACCTTCGGTACCATGACTTCCAAGGCGGTGATCCGCGATGTTGGACGGGTAATGGAGCTATCCTATGGCCTGTGCGACAGTCTGTCCAAGGCAATTCCGCTGGAAGGGGTCAAACCGGTCTCGTTGAAGAAGGCGCGCGAGCAGGAACCGGAAATCAATGCCATCGCAGAACGTGAAGAGGGGGTGCCGGAGTTGCTGGAACTGGCTGCGCGCCTTGAGGACTTGACGCGTAATGTCGGGATGCATGCCGGTGGAGTGCTGATCGCTCCCGGCCAACTCACCGATTTCTGTCCGCTGTATTGCGCGGACAGCAGCACCAGCGTGGTCAGTCAATATGACAAGGACGATGTGGAAGCCATCGGTCTGGTGAAATTCGACTTTCTCGGCTTGCGCACCCTGACCATTCTTGACTGGGCGATGCGTCATGTCAAACGACTGGAAAAAGCAGGTATTCTGAAGCTGGATGCTGGATTTACCCTGGAAACTTTGCCGCTCGACGACAAGGCAACTTTCGAACTGCTCAAGGCCACCAATACCACGGCGGTATTTCAGCTTGAATCGCGTGGCATGAAGGACATGCTAAAGCAGGCTCGCCCGGATTGTTTCGAGGATATTATCGCGCTGGTGGCACTGTATCGCCCAGGGCCGATGGATCTGATTCCGGACTTTGTGCGGCGCAAGCATGGCGAAAAATTTGATTATCCGCATCCGGCGGTGGAGCCGATACTGAAAGAAACCTACGGCATCATGGTTTATCAGGAACAAGTGATGCAAATGGCGCAGATCGTTGGCGGCTACAGCCTGGGAGGGGCTGATATGTTGCGCCGGGCGATGGGCAAGAAAAAAGTCGAGGAAATGGCGAAACAGCGCGAATTTTTTGTCGAAGGCGCGTTCAAGAATGGCACCTCCAAGGAGCAGGCCGGTAATTTGTTTGATTTGATGGAGAAGTTTGCCGGTTATGGTTTCAACAAGTCGCATGCCGCAGCCTATGCATTGGTCGCTTATCAGACCGCCTATCTGAAGGCGCATCATGCCGCTGCCTTCATGGCCGCGACGCTGTCTGCGGATATGGATAACACCGACAAGGTGCGCATATTTTATGTCGATACGTTACAGCAAAAATTGCGCATCCTGCCGCCAGACGTGAACAGTTCCGGCTATGTATTCAGTCCGGTGGACGAAAAGACCATTGCCTACGGTTTGGGTGCGATCAAGGGCACGGGTGAAGCGGCTATCGCCAATATCGTCAAGGCACGCGAAAGTGGCCTTTTTAAGGATCTGTTCGATTTCTGCAGGCGTGTTGACAAGCGCATCGTCAATCGCCGAACTTCTGAAGCGCTGATTCGGGCGGGTGCCTTTGACAGTATCAACGATCATCGCGCCAGTCTGATGTCCACGCTGGATGCCGCGATGGCAAGTGCTGACCAGCATACGCGTTTTGCCAATCAGAACAGTCTGTTCGGCGATGAAGATGCCGACATTGCCTTGACAGTGAAGCATGCTGATGTCCCTCGCTGGCGTTTACGCGAACAACTGATACATGAAAAATCCAGCCTGGGATTTTATCTGGGCGGACACCCCTATCAGGAGTATGAAAAGGAACTGGCGAATTTCATCAAGATCCGGTTGAGTGAACTCACGCCGCAATTTGCCGGTGCGACCTCAAACGGGGCTTATAACCCGAATGCGCGGCGCGGTGTGCCGGTGGTGTTGGCAGGTATCGTATCCGGGTTACGCATCCAGCAAACCCGCCGAGGCCGTATGGCGGTGGTGACTATGGACGATGGGGATGCGCAAATCGAGATGACGGTGTTCAATGATGAATATGAACGGAGTCGCTCATGGATCCGCGAGGACGAATTACTGGTAGTAAAAGGTCGTGCCAGCCTGGACGAGTATTCGGGAAATGTGCGTGTCAGCGGTGAAGAATTGTTCGATTTTCCTTCTGCGCGCTCCAATTTCGCGCAGCAACTGGAGCTGCGTTGCGACGACAAGGTCAGCGTGGCGCAACTCAAGAAAATTTTTACCCCGCATCGAGACGGAAAATGTGTGGTGCATATCCATTACCGAAACCAATCCGCTTGTTGCCAATTGCGTCTGGGCGAGGCCTGGCAAATGACGCTGCATGAAGACTTGCTGCGTGACTTGCGCCTGCTGCTGAAACCGGAAAATGTCAGCGTGATTTACCCGTGAAATACGTAAATATGTAAATATTCGGCTAACCCATTCAAGCCAAGAAAAAGCCA
>CAIRBC010000263.1 GCA_903876685.1 uncultured Nitrosomonadales bacterium
AAGGGAATTATATACTTGACTCCCTTAGCGACTGTGCTATATTAAGCGCATGAACGATAAAGTAACAATTAGTTTGCTCCAACTTTTTGAAATGTTTCCCGACCAAGAGGCGGCTCGCGTTTATCTTGAAGGTCGGCTCTGGCCGCACGGGGTCAAATGCCCGACCTGCAAGTGTGGGGCGCGGATTACGACACGCAAGGGCGGGTACTATCGCTGCAATGCCTGCCAATTCGATTTTACGGTTCGCACTAGTACGATATTCGGTCGGTCGCATGTGCCGTTGCACAAGTGGCTGTATGCGATGTATCTGTTGGTCACGTCGCGCAAAGGGATTTCCTCGTTGCAACTCTCCAAGGAAATCGGTATCACGCAAAAGTCAGCGTGGTTCCTGTTGCACCGTATCCGTGAAGCGTGTGGTAACGATTTGACCAAGCTGCAAGGCATCGTGGAAATTGATGAAACCTACGTCGGCGGAAAAGAGGACAACAAGCACAAGTGCAAAAAGCTGTTGGCCGGGCGCGGCACGGTTGGCAAGATTGCGGTACTAGGAATGCGCGAACGCGGCGGGAAGGTCCGGGCGATGGTGATTGAAGGAACCAGCGCGGAAGTGATTCAACCGGAAGTTTGCGCGGCGGTGACACCGGGCACGACGATTTGCACCGATGAACACCGGGCCTACAATGGGATGCCGCAATTCAACCACCTTGCCGTCAATCACAGTGGGAAGCAATATGTGGACGGCATGGCGCACACTAACGGGATTGAAAGCGTCTGGGCAGTGTTCAAGCGTGGGGTGCACGGGATTTATCATCATGTCAGCAAGCCGCACCTGAACCGGTACGCCAACGAGTTCGCTTTCCGCCTGAACGATGGCAACGTGAAGCGGCACACGATTGACCGGCTCGACAGCCTCACGACGGCCACAGCGGGTCGCCGTATCACCTACCGGGAGTTGACGGCATGAGTAACGAACTGGCGGCACTTGGCGCAATCACTGACAAAGTTCTGGCCTACCGGCCAGCAAACAAGGAACAGAGCATGAAATCGCTGCTCAAAATTCACCAGCAGGGTCCGGATTTAATGGCCGACTCAAGGGCGGTTGCACAGCTTTTTGGAATACAGCACAAGAATCTGCGCGAGTTAATTGAAACGCACAGCGTTCAACTTGAACAACTTGGAATTTATCGGTTTCAAACGGCTAAATTATTGGATGGTGCCGGACGCCCCGAAAAGTTCGCATATCTGAACTTTGACCATATCGTTTTTTTGCTGACACTCACAAAGCCGAGTGAGGCCACAAAACATTTTAAGCTGAAACTCATTATCGCTTTCCGGGATGCCAGAAACCGGCTCCGACCAATTGATGCAGCGTTGCTTTCGATACCGGATGAATGGAAAAAGACCTTTCCTGACGAATTTTATTCTGCCTTGCTCCGCCTATATGGTGACGAATTTAAGAAATCGGAGAACAAGCCGAGTTGGGTTGGTCGTTGGACAAACAAATTCATTTATGAACCGCTTTACAGTGGGCTGTCCGACGAACTGAAACGCCGTCGAACAAATTTTGGCGATGGCGACGAATCCATTGAGGCACTTAAACTGCACACTTTCATTGAAAAGAACGCCAAGCAAAATCTTGACCGGCACATCACTAAGGTCACGGCACTTTTAGAGGCCGCCACCTCGAAGCCGAGTTTCTACGAATTGTTTGCCGCCGTGTTTTACGGTCAAAAACAGTTGTTGCTCGGACAATCCAACGCGCCCGACGAATTTGCATAAGGAAGCATACACATGGAATCTCACAGTTTAATAAATCTTAATCGAATGCCGGCAGATGTACGCGCCAAGATTCAAAGCGCGTATGAAGTTGCCCCCGCAAATGGGCGCTATTTGCATGAGGACACGGTTTACAGTGGTGATGCTAGGCGGCTCTTGAAGTTAATCAAGCCCCACAGTATCGCTCTGAGCGTATGGTCACCACCATACTATGTCGGGAAAGCATATGAATCCTATTTGTCATCCTACGAGGATTGGCGTTGTTTGATACAGCGAGTCATTCGGCTGCACTTTGATATTCTGCAACCGGGTGGTTTTCTGGCAATTAACATTGCAGACATTCTGTGCTTTCAAGATGAACAGATGCCCCGCATTCAAGCCGACCTTGTGAGTCGAAAAGGAAGTCCAATTAAACATGAGGATGTAGCGCAAGCCATGTCTGAGCATCCGAACTTAAACCGCTATCAAATCGCAAAACTACTTGGGTGTAGCGAGCAAACGATTGACCGCAGATTAAACGGGAACAATATCAGGGGCGGCAAACACCAATCACAAACGAGAGTGAAAATCGTTGGCGGCATGGTGGAGGATTGGGCGATTGAAGCCGGGTTGTATCCCTATGACCGTCGTGTTTGGGTCAAAGACCCTGCATGGGAAAACTCACGCTGGGCAAGCCTGTCGTATCGTTCGGTCGATGAATTTGAGTACCTTTATATTTTTTGGAAGCCGGGCGTTACACGATACGACCGGCGCAGATTGTCCTCAGAGGAATGGGTAGAATGGGGTTCACGCGGGGTGTGGACTTTCCCGTCTGTCCGGTCGAATGGCGAGCATGATTCCATGTACCCCGTTGAATTGCCGTATCGCACAATCCGTCTGCTGACCGACCCCGGCGATACCGTGCTTGACCCCTTCATTGGTAGTGGTACAACAGCAATCGCGGCCATTCGCTGTGGAAGAAAATTCATCGGGATTGACCGAGAGAAAAAATCTGTCGAAATATCAAAAAGGAAAATCGCCTCCGAACCGAGACAGCTATGCTATACAATCCCCACGACCTCGCACAAGATTTAGACCTACTGGAAAGAATCGAGAAGGCCACTCTGCGCTTCGTTGTTCAGGCGATTTATGAGTTTAGGCAGGAAGCGTCTGAAATCTTTCAGCAAGAAAAAGATTACGCGCAAGACATCGGAGAGGACATCACAAGGGAGGCTCTTGACCGGATTGGCGTATCAAAAGCAGAACATCGTCTATTTGGGAAGATGGACTATAAACGCGCCCGCTATCTTTTCATGCCTGAGTTTGCCGTCAAACAGGCGCTGTTTGTTGATTCCAAAGCAGAAAAGGACGCGGACCACGTTGCGAGGATTCAGACTTCTCAAATTTCGATGCGCGTCCGGCAGATACGGCAGGGCGCGGACGTAGATGTAGCTGGCGAGTTGCCTACGGTTCTAATCGTAAACGGAGAGAGTTTGCTCACGACAACAGCGTTTGTGAAGTACCACTACGACCCAGAGCAAGCGCAGATTTTACATAGC
>CAIRBC010000264.1 GCA_903876685.1 uncultured Nitrosomonadales bacterium
CCTAACGGGCATGGCAAATTGCCACCCCTGATGATGAAACCCATCATGCCCGTTTCCCTGAATAACCCACTAGCCACTCCACTAGGTTGCCAAAAGACAGCAACCAAGTGGCTGGTTATCTCCCCATCCCTCTCCCGCAAGCGGGCGAGGGAGAGTACGATCGCTGCGCGAGTTTCATGTTAACAGTTCGCCTTAACGGTGCAACATGGTCACCAGCGCTAACTGTTTTGCCATCGCGCCCCCCCTGGTAGTTCATCGTTTAGCAGTGCATCAAATATTTTTTCAGCATTCGCTCTTAAACAAGGCCATTGCGGAAAAGCCGCAATATCAGGAATGCCGGACGCTGACACTCTACTCAATATTTCTGGCTCGTGCTTTATAAGCCCACACCAACGCAATGCTGCTTCTATCGGATAAAAATAAGGCTTTTCAAGTGCATTACAGCTTTTTTCATTGTAGATGGTAGACATTAGATCCCTTGTCACAATCCCCTTGAATCAGAAGCCACACCAGCACAGCAAAGGGTAATCTGTGTTTTCGCCCCGTCGGGCTAGGTGCGGCTAACTCGGTTATGCTGCGTGATTCGTCTTGCCCGCTGCCGTTGCATCCGTTGCCTGTCTTGCCGCCAGCAGATACAGCACATACTGATTCAAGCTCACCCCTTGCCGTTTGGCATGGCGCGCAAGCTCGGCGTGCAGGTGGCGCGGTACGCGCATCAGGAAGCGCCCGCTATAGCCAGCCTCATCAAGTGGCGGCGTAGGTTCGGGAATAGCGCGGCCTGCTGCCTTGGCTGCCATGATCCACGCGGCGCTTGCATCATGCGCCTGCGCTATCGCCTCAGCTTCCGTTGCGCCCCAGGCTGAACAGCCGGGCAGGTCTGGTAAGGTGGCTATATAGCCTTCATCCTCATCGCTCCAAAAAACTTCAATCGGATATTTTGTCATCGCTGTACCTTTCTATCATGCGTATTAGCTGCCTTGCCTGGTATGGCACTATGCTCCCGTTCCTATCCTGAAAATTAAGTAACTCAGGTTCACCCGGTCGGGCAAAGGCGCGGTGCAAACCCTGACCGCCTTTGTGTTCAAACCCAAGTAGCACAGCAGCGCGGCAGGCATCATCAAAGCGAACGTCGTGCGGGTTGTTGCATATACCAGCTAGTAGTTTTTCGCGCTTGGTCATTTTGGCTTATACCGCATATAGTATCAAGAGAAAATTATGCCGCCTTGTTGAACGCCAATATCTGCGCCCCGACCTTCAGTTCGTCCAGGTAATCCGCCCAGCGCTGCATCATGATAATTCTGTCCTCTTGATACTCGGCAAAGTTGTAAGCGCCCCGACTGGCGTTCTTCTCGACGTGTGCAAGTTGTATTTCAATATGGTCTTTGTGTATGCCCCATTTGCTCTTGTTCTCGTTTAACAGGGTTGACGCTGCCGATCTGAAGCCGTGTCCGGTCATCTTGCCTGTGTAACCCATACGCCCCAGCGCGCGCAAGATGATTGCGTTGCTGGCTGGCTTGCTGGGGTCATTGCGATTCGGGAAAACAAAACGCCGATCTCCTGATAACTTCTCAGCTTCCCGGAACACCGCAACCGCCTGTGTTGACAATGGTACAAGGTGCGGCCTGCGCATCTTCATACGCCCAGCAGGGATTATCCATTCGGCCTTGTCCAGGTCGATTTCAGACCATTCCGCTTCTGTTAGCTCTCTAGTCCTTACAAAAGTAAGCGCCATCAACTGCAAAGCGTATACGGTCATCGGGCTACCCTGATAGGTGTCAATATCACGCAACAGTTGAGGTAATCCGCCTTTTTCGATAGTGGTGTAGTGGTCACGCTTCGGACTCTTCAAAGCGCCGCGCAGCTCGGTTGCCGGGTTGCCGTTGCATCTTCCTGTTGCAATACCAAAGCGGAAAACGGCGCTACACCGTTGCAATACCCTGCTGGCGATTTCAAGAGCGCCGCGTTTTTCAATCTTGCGCACACTTTCCAATAATTCGAGTGGCGTGATCTCGGCTATGCGCCTGCGCCCCAAGGTCGGGAATGCGTCCTGCTCCAGCGTTTTCAGCGTCAATGCCTTATGTCCTGCTGTCCAGTCGTTTGAGCGGTTTTCTATCCACTCACGAGCAACCGCTTCAAAGGTGTTTGATGCGGCTATCATGTCATCACGTTTTTTGGCTTGCCTTGCCTCGCCCGGGTCAATGTCGTTTGCCAATTGCTTCCGTGCAGTCTCGCGCCGATCTCGTGCGTCCTTCAGGCTGACATCTGGATAAGTGCCGACGCTCAGCGTTTTTTGCTTGTCATTAATGCGGTAAGCAAGTCTCCAGTATTTGCCGCCGCTTGGATGTACCAGCAGATATAAACCCCCGCCGTCTGATAGCTTGTATTGTTTATCCTCTGGCTTGAGTTTTTTAATTGCAGCATCGGTTAATGGCATGGTGTCACCTTTGGAATAATATTCCGTGTTCGCGTCAATAATTTCGTATAGCTTCACTGCAATTTAATCAGTTAATTCAGCGCGTTTACTCATCATCCGCCCCTAATTTGTTGGTACATTTTCAAGTGAATTTAAATGTACCAACAGATTAGACAACAAAAATAGCTTGATTGCAATAGATAGGAATGAACGGGATTATACGGTGAAAATGAAAATATGCTTTGTTTACGAGGCATTACAGGGTGTTTTTAGGGGGGGGGGGGTTGACGGGGTAAAACAGCTATTTGGTGTCCTCGACAGGAATCGAACCTGTAATTGACCCTTAGGAGGGGCCGGTTATATCCATTTAACTACGGGGACTCGGTTGGCATTTTAGCCTAAATATCCATAAAACCCTACAATTTGACACAAATCAACTGTGTTACTAACGGGCATGGCACACTGCCACCCCTGAGAATGAAACCCGCCATGCCCGTTTCCCTCTCCCCATCCCTCTCCCGAAGCGGGCGAGGGAGAGTACGTCGCTGCGCAAGTTTCACGTTAAAC
>CAIRBC010000265.1 GCA_903876685.1 uncultured Nitrosomonadales bacterium
CCTACGACAAGTTTAACTGAGTATTCCAGGTTAAATCTGGTGCGCAAGCGCACCCTACAAAACCCATTTTTCAAAGGGAGGGGCATTGGTAGTCTTTAGCTCCGAAGAGCATCGAGTCATCTAGTCACCCATTTTTTATCATAGAAAGTGTCAACCACTTTGGGACTGAAATGAAGGATGCCAATTATTCCTGCTTAATTAGCATTCTCGGTGGAAATGCGATATTGTCCGAGTCCAAAAGAGGCCTCTTTGCCGACGTGGAGTAACTGGCCTATACGCAGCACATCCCAGAAAAGTGCAAGATCGCCTGAGAAGACCCAGGTACCCATACAGCCACCCAGTTGCATCGTACATTGTTGCCTTGCGGAACGGCGAGTCCAGTCACGCCACTCCATCTGCACCTGACCTTCGATAGTATCCGCGACCCGCGCGAGTTCACTAAATTGCACCGCTGAAAAAAGCGGATTGCCGTGATATTGCTCGGATAACAAACTGGCACGACGTGCAAGGGCAGTGAGCAGCGGGCGCGGTGTCAACCGCTTGGGCGGGATGGCGTGGCCGTTTTCCTGCAACCGCAAAGGGGTGACAAAGTGTAGCGTGACCGAAGCGGGTGCTGTTTGATCAGGCAAGGCAAGCAGGTGCGAATGCTCACGCACCGTGCCGCCTGGCTGATAAATGAGTTCATGGTTTGTGGCGGAGACTGAGGAAAATGCCCCTGACTGACTTTCTTGAGCGACAGAAATTAATTCTGCCGTACCGTCCCCTGCACCTATGCCACGCGCAAAGGCTCTGATCCAGGCCATAATGCACAACGGCAAATGGTTGCTGGCGTGACCCACCAAGGTAAAATAAAAAACCAGAGTTTCACCCTTGACATAAAGCCTGGCTCCCCATTCCGGCGGTTCGATGATATAGGGGACGGGCGGCGTGGCCAGGGTGAGTGTCGCCGTAGTGGATTTCTGTGGCTCGAATATCGCGGTGTATGGGCAGTTTGCTGCCAGCATACAACCAGCACAGGATTTTTCCCGCGTCATGCAACCGAGTTGGCGTAAAGCGTGACCAAATGCACCGCGCAGCGTCGAACCTGCGTATTCCGGCAAGCGCAAGCAGGAAGTAGCCAAAAATTCAAACCGATAGCGGGAAAGCGGATATGTATGGGTCATTAATAAAGGTTATGTTGCTATTGTACTGACATTATTGATATGGATAAGCCTTTTGCCGCATTCGTTCAGATAAATTGAGCAGTTGGCTATGCTTCGATAAGCTGTTTCCAGCGATTGACTGTCTGGACACGATAGCTAAAGGTGCAACTGTCCCAATAAAGGCATCGCATCTTTAACGTGAAGCATGCTTAGCGACTTCCTCCCTCTCGCCCGTTTGCGGGAGGGGGCTGGCCGCAAAATGGTTGTCGTGAATCTGAACCTTGATTTTTAGTGTTTGCATGGGATAATTTCTTTTCAGAAAATAGCTGGTTAATGTTACGTCAAGCCGCGCAATGCTGCCAGCTTGAGCTGTTTGCGCAGCTCTTTGGCCTCAAGCGCCATGAGTTTTCCGGCCCATTCCTGCAACATGTCGGCCAGGGCTGTTTTTTCTGTGGCGCTCCACTCAGGGCTTGCCAGTGCCAGTTCGGCGAGTTTCTTGATGCGACCTCCCCAGAAGTCATTCGATATTTTCAGTTTGATGCCAGCCCTGGTTTTGATTTCAATCTCGGTGCGCAACTCCTCGATTGCGCGCAGGTTCGGCGTCATCGCAGCCAAAGATGCCTGCAAGGCTGCAGCTTCTTCGGCTTTCTGCCGTTCCTGCGCTTCGACTTGCAGGTCATACTGTTCCTTTTCTTGAATTTTAAACTCACGGTCTTTGCGTCGAATATATCCAGGTAGCAGCTTTATCCATGAAGCTGCTGATTGGCTCATTACTATCCATCCATGAGGAAGTAAATCAGATGGCTTTTCGATATCATCAGTACTGAACCAGGTTGTTCTCGGTTCAATATCAAAAACGTATAGCCGGATATTTTCTGTTTTTCCACCATGCAATTGACGTTTATCTTCGCTGAGCATAATTTTTATTTGGCGACCATCGATGGTATTGTTGTCCGCTCCACCATGCTTGCCGACCCGCAGCAAAATAACTTTTCCTGACTTGATTTCCTCGCGCAGGCCACTATCCATAATGCTTTCCGTGGTTGTCGCCCATACCGAGCCTGGATGCAAGGTTTTGGAAAGTTTTAAATCGTTATCAAGCCGAGGTAAGTAATAATCATTGCACGCACGAATAATTTCTGGCATTGATGTCAGATTAACTTCTAGTGGCGCAACTAATTCCCCATTTTGCTTGCGTTGACCAGCAATACTGGAAAGGTTCTGCAGGGTAATGGCCACTTCAAACAATGCAGGCTGATGTTCTGTTATATATTCAAGTCTTGTGTATAACCCTTTGCTTTGAGCCTGACTTTTGCGTCCCATCCGATTGCGATTTACACAAAATCTGATCTCACGTTCAAGCCTGGGATATAGCGAACACGCATCACTAATTTTCAATGCTCGCAATGGATCTGTTGCAAATTTCCCACCTAGCAAATATTCTCCTAGATTACCGGCTTGCCTTGCGAGAGTACGTTCAATATCTTTACGTGCTTGTTCGTAATCACGTTTTGAATGATTAATCTTGAGACGAAGCTGCCTTTTGCCATCAGCTTGATATTCTTCGACCATCATATTAAACGTGACAATTTGTTTTACCAATTGCTCAGATAATACAGGTCGGCCAGGTTTTCTGGCATTAAGAATAGCTGTGCGTATAGAACCTTTGAGGCTGCTTCCAGGCAGGATGGGGATCTGGTCGATTGGATTGTATGATGTTCTTTCTACTCCATTTTTGTTAAAATCATTACGAGAGTCTTGAGTTTTTTTGTAATGCGAAAATACACCAGAGGCCAGCTTGACCTGTGTTCTTGCAGTGACTGAAATTTCATCACGATGTTTTTGCAGTGTCGCATGAACAGCGCGTAGTTGTTCATGCGGCGTTCCTTTGTTCAATGCAGCAATGATTTCACTGCTAATATTTTCAGAACTCTTCAATATTGCAAGTGCTGCGGGTTCAAATGAGTGTAAAGTACCCAGAGTATCAACTACATATTCGGTAGGTATGAAGTCCTCACCACAACCAACATGAACCGGAGATAGTGTGCTGATAACCAAATTGTCTGTTTGCATGAATTCCATGATCAGGCTCCGATCTTAATGCAGACCACCGGCGCATAGCCCTGGTGTACGGTGTCGGGTTCAATTTTGGAGAGCAGACCCTTGCCACCCAATCCTTGCCCGATAAAAAGACGCGGTGTGTAGAGGGCTTGCGGCACGAAAACGGCACCTGTTGCAGCCAGCAGCACGGGGTTCTTGAAGGGCTTTTCCGAGATGCCATGCACATTGCCGTGTCTGCCAAAGCGGGTGAGTACCCGCCAATAACTCTGTACCCCATTAAAACCCAGTCCTTGGGGCGCGCAGGGGGAAAGCGTCAGATAGGCATCTGCCTGCGTGTGTTTTGCAAAGGTATACACAGTCAAGGATTCGACGCTAAATTTGCCTAGACCGATGCTGGCATCGCGACCAAAGCCATGACTACCGATCGCTTGCAGCAGACTCAGTAAAGTCTCAACCGATAAACGTGTTTCATCCAGTACGCAGTGAATGTCCATGCGTTGTCCGCCGGCAAAGAAAATTTGCGGCTGGGTGTAGGGCGCGAATTCGCCTTCACCGGTACTGCCGGTGAGTCTGTTCAACGTATTGTGCGGCTGAGGTGCTTCAACGGGTTGGTCACCGAAGGCTCTTTTATCGTTTACGGCAGCGGCCAGTAATTGAGAAAGGGTGGCGGCTGTTTCTGCCAACGGTATCCAGTGTTTGGCCTTTTCAGCCTTGCGTTGTTGCGCGCTCGCTACACCCGTACCGGTGAGTTCATTCGCACGGGCAGCAGGCACCGTAGGCTTCGGTACGAAACCTTCAGGAAAGCCATCGGAAACGACCAGCCAGGGACGACCTGCCGTATAGCCCTCCAGCAAAAGTGTGAGCTGGTCATTGCCCAGTTGCTCGCGGGCAGTCCAGCACAATTGACCAAACAGGGTGTCGCCAGACAGTGGCGTGCCGAAGGCAGTGTGTAATTCTAAAGTAGCGCGTAGAGCGATCATGGCGAGGGTGTAAGATCCTTAGACAAATGCATTTTCTGGAAGAGTCTGTGCTTGTCCATCCAGCTTCAGATTCTGGAATATGATCTTGCCATAGCCACGCGAGCCAGAGCCACCCAGACTGTCTGCTTCGAGCAATTTCAAACCTTGCAACACCAGCGGCATCAGTTCTTCGTCATCGACGACCTTGAGATTGAGGCGAAAGTCGAAGTGTGTGCCCGCGATGACGCGTTCGGTAAAACGCGGATTGTCAGCTACACCGGCAATCCGGTGGATGGAGTTTTCCGACTTGGCTTCTGTGGCGAGCAGGTGACGTGCATCCAGTGTCTGCGCTTTCCATTCCTGATTTATCTGGCAGTCCCAGAATGAAAGGCGGGTGGGGCCGATGGCATTGACGAGTGTATCCACATCCCCGCCAGGCGCACCACCAAAGAGTTTAAGTAAAGCACGCGCTTCTGGCGTGTCATTTTGTGCCAATTGTTGAAAAGAAAATGGTTTGCCCTTGGCCGCCAGTACCAGTCCCAGCTTCCACTCCAGCAGGCTGCGTAGCTTGCCCTTGAGTGAGGAACCGGGAATATAGGGCATGCCCGAAAGCGGGTCTTTCACCACCTGGTTGTCTATCCCGCCGATGCGCATTTCGGTATCGCCCCCGCCTATATGCAGGCCTGTTTTGAGCACCAGTGTGCCGGTAATTTGTTTGATTTTGGTCAGTTTCATGGAGCTCTCCTGTGATTAACCGCGTATGCTTTTAAGAAATCCAAGCACTGCTTCAAAGTGAAAACGAAAATTTGTAAGTGTTCGAGGACTATCCACTTGTTTGATGCAATCCTTGAACCACTGTACGAAGTCTTGCGTAACCAGGTTGCGACCCTCGGCATAGGCAGCTTTTGCGTTTAGCATACGTATGAAAGCAAGGTATTGGTTAAACTTTTCTGTATCATTTCCTATGCGGTCTTGCCAGCCGACCAATTCATCATAGAAGCGGCGAATTTGCGTAGATTTGTTCTTTTCTTTGCCGCCTCTATCATTTTGTGCGGTTGTGTCAAGTTGCTTTGCGATTGCTTCGGCATCCTCTGAAAATAGGGTTGCTACGGGTGGGTCAGCTTGAAGGTTTATTAGCATTAAATTTCTCCTGAATTTGCAATATTAGTCTTTATTGATTATTAAATTATATATGGCAAGCTTGCCATTACTCGCGCCTGCCATATAGCAATACAGACAGCGGTAGACGATAGGCGCCGCGATGTTTGCTCAACGCATCGGCCAATTCGCCATTCACCGCTGTGTATAACTTGCTGTGTATGGATTTGATATCTTCGGCACCTTTATTACGCACACGATCCGTAATGAAACGCGAAGTGCGATACGCCAGTTGAGAACGCCATAAACTATCTTCAGGGCGACGATTTTTATTGCACGGTTGATCATTCTCGGCCTTATCAGCCAGTTGCAGCAACGAGTAAATCATGCCGGATGATAACGGCGCACCGTGTAACTCTGCTTGTTCCAGCAGTGTGGATAGGGCTTGTTTGCGGTCATGCATCAGGATATGCCAGTCAGACCAACTGACCGTCTGACGCCATAGGGTAGCCGCATTTTTTGACGCTTTGCTCGTGGCATAAGCCTTGGACTTTTCCAGGGCGGCTTCGGCTGCCCGGGCGAGTTGCCGGGCTGGAACCTTGGGTTGAGTCATGACCATACCCGCCGAATAAGTGATGTTTTCGTTTACCATGTATTGGGCAAAATAGCGCTGCATTGCTCCTGCCAGACTGATGGTGGACTGCCACGGGCCGATCAGAAAAAAGTCGTCGCCACCCGCAAACACGGTATAAGTATTGCGATAGCGCGCCATCCCTTTTTCATCCTTGCCATGTTCACAAAACCAGGGTAACCACAAGGCAAAATACATGTTTACCTGCCGGGATAGCGAGGCTAATTTGGCGAAGGTAGGTTTTTCCAAACCTTGCTGGAACAGCACACCCAGGTTATCCACGTCACCCTTGAGTGTGAGCAGCGCAATTTCACCGCGCCACTGACCATTTTCCAGAAGATTACGGTCTTCACAGGCGATATGATGCAAGGTTTTGATCGGGCGTTCCTGGTCATGATGCAAGGTTTTGATCGGGGGTTCCCGGTCGAATTCAACTTCGCCTTCCCAATGGCCATATTTGTCGGCAGTTTGTGCGTCTTCTGGAGCAAAACGCGGCACATAGCTATTCACAAAACGCCGGGCATAGCCATGAAATATCTGACCATCCGCTTCAGGCAGGTCAAAATCCCAGCAGCGCACCAGTTTCTGCTCGAAGGCTAATTGACCGTACTTACCGCTCAGTTCTTCTTCCGGCACAAACGCCACCTGCCAGCCGAAGTAAGTTAAAGATAAATTAGGCAGGCTGTCAGCCTCTTTGGTGATCAGTACCCGCGCACTCTTGGTGAGCGTTTCGCCGATGCGGATTTGATCATCAGCCAGCTGACATAGTGGGTAGCCACGTTTAGCGCTGGCTTTAACATCTGCCGGATAGCGGCCATTTATTTTGCACACCCCGAGTTCGTTGTTGAACTGATCCAGAAAACTGTCAAATACGGCGGGTGCGGTCAAATCACAAAGATTGAAGCGACGGTGCTTGGCCGCATCCAGTTCGACAAACAGGCGACCCTGCAGCTCTTTGAATCGGCCTTTGCTGAAATCATTGCAACAAGCGGGTGTTACAGCCAGTCCGATGCCGATTTCACCATAGGTGTGTTGCAAGCACCAGTCGTTAAACTCCTGGCGCACCTGCTCAACCGTTTGAAGCACTGCTTTGGTGTTGGGTGCAACGATCAGAAATTTACCTGCAGCGTTGATGATCTGGCTGGTGGGCGGCAGCTCCAGTATTTCCAGCAGTTTGAGTGCGGCGCATTCTGCCAATAACGCAACCTGAAAAGAGCGTCCGCGCAACAGTTTGTGGGCGTGTTTATTAGTCTGTCCGCCTTCTGCAAAGATGAAATTTTGGATACCAAAAAAATCGCCCTGAATCAGCAGAAACTTTGGGTCATTCCAGCCGTCTTTAAGCGAAGCTACCGTTTCCATTTGATGTGCGTTATGCCAGCGCCACAAGGCTGTGGCAAGCGCCGCAGTGGCTTTGGAATGATCATAAAGCGAAACTTCGGGCTTGACACCAAAGGCGGTAGCCGCAGGAATCGCGTGCGTGATGCTAAGCCACAAGGCATCAAAATGATCCAGCCAGAGCGGGAGGTTGTCGCGGTGAGACTTCGGTATTTGTTGCAGTCCCTTGAGCAGTTCATCCCATAGCATACGGTATTGAGCCTGCCCCTGTGCATTGGTGGCTGGCGTACAATTCTGTCTCGGGAAGAGTGTTTGTGGCGAGAGTGGCTCCAGCGGATAACGCCATTTTAGCTCCCCTTCCAAAATTTCCTTTTTGCCAATTTGCTCGAAAAGGGTTAGCAGGCGGGCACAGTAATGGTTTGGTCGCTCTTCTTTATGGTTGTATTCAGAATCAAACTGATCCCGCTCAAAACCTGAAGCGACACGATCTGCGGTGGCAATGATCCATTGCAAAAAACTGTCTGGCCGGTGATGGGCGGCGGCAGCGTTGACGGCGGAATCCGGAAAGTTGCCATCTGCGCTGGCCTCCTTGAACGGTGCGCAGTTTTTTCTCAGATCTGGAAAGTGCCCGGTGGCTTCAAGTTGATCCCAGGCAAGCCCGGTATAAGCTGCATGTACATGCGTATGGCGACTACCCTGCTCAAGCGGGGTCTTGGGGCAATAGGTATTTTTATTGCCATCAATGTCATTGATGCTAACTTCAATTCTTGCTCTCTCTGCCAGTTTTCCCAAGTCATGCAGGAAGGCAGCTATTGCGACACGGGTTGTTGCATTGTGCATTTCGGTAATCCTTTTCAAAGCGTCTGCGCATGATACGTGGGAAGCCAACACAATTGAGTTTGGCAAGCTTGCCAAGCGGGCTGTGCAGGCGTACAGCTGACCTTGGTCTATGCAACAGTCAGCTTAATTGCAAATATTTCATCATTCATGTCCCACCAAAACATTATTTAAATTTCATTACGTTTTTGATTTATAGCTGTGAATGTATCGAATTAAATAATCGGAATAAACGATATCTACGGTATGTTGCACTATTTTTCAGAAAAAGCATATATGCCGAAATGCATATGTATTAATGCATATATATTTTTGACAAATAAAAAAGTAACTTATAAACAAGTGATTAAGAAACAGGGTCGGGGCCAGGTCTTGACAATACGGTTTTATCTCATCCCTTTGATTATTTTGTTCACGGTTGAATGATGTATTCCTATCTGACGGGCAATCATGATCATGGTGTAAACATATTTCAGATAGGCATGCGGGATAGCTTCGTTGCGCAATTGCTTGTAGGCTAACACCGCCTTTGAAAATAGTTATTCAATATCAGTTTGTTGTGGCAATAGTTGAATGCGTGTAATATCTCTATCGGGGATCATCGTGTTCAGACGATGCTTGAGTTGAGATACAAATTGGTCAGAGTCCAGCAATATTTGTTCTTTTAATTCTAACCACGGAGCAGGGCTGGGGTCAGGTCTTGACAATACGGTTTCAACACAGTACCAGGGCTGGGGTCACATCGTCGTCCCAATAAGTAGC
>CAIRBC010000266.1 GCA_903876685.1 uncultured Nitrosomonadales bacterium
AACAAGGCGATGCCATTCAAGCGCGGCATTTGCTTGTCCAGCAGCAGCAGATCAAAGTGCGCGGGATCTCGCTCAATTTTCTCCCACGCCGCCTGCCCATCCTCGGCAATTTCAACCTGATAGCCGCATTCCTCAAGAACCTCCTGAGTCATTGAGCGAAAAAATTCATCATCATCTGCGATTAATAATTTTGCTGCCATACTAACCATCCATTTAATATATCAATAGTTCGCGACCGAGACACTTGGCTGTCAGCACATCCTGCTACTGGCTATCCAGTTGTTTGAGTATCTGTTGCATATGCATACCTATTTTCAAGCCCTCATCATACAAAGCCCTCGCCTGACTGCCTGCCTCCTGGATCATGGTTGCCAGCTCATCCTCCTGAGAATGGGTAATCCCCAAAAATATCATCGAATCATCAAATCTTTTCTGCAAATTCTGAAATATCTGATTGGTCTTGAGTCCCTGGGCGCGATGACTGTATTCTATTTCCTGCAACGCATTTTTCGTATTCATTGTTAATTCCGTGAGCGTTGCATGTTGTCTGGCCACCAGCTCTGCACTATCCATCGCCTTGATGCGCGCATCGGCCCCTTCTGCCAGCAAGGCAATATTATCCTTCATCCGCCCGTAACGCTCAATGTCACTGCGATCCACACGCTTGATGATAATGGTTATCCGCTCGTAGCCAAAGGAAGTACGCGAGCCAAATTCAAACAGATGTCCCTGTTGGTGCATATTGGAAAGCACCGAGTCTTCCAGCGGCGAACAGGGACCATTCGGGGTAAAAGAAATTTCACCCTGTTGCCCATGAATTTTCACGCTGGCATCCAGCCCGTAATGACTGATCGCCTTGAGCACTTCGTTACAAAGCTCAGCATAATCATCACAATTGAAGCTGGCACGCATGAACTGCAGCACCGCACCGATTTCGGCGACACTGGACACCGCTGACATCGCGGTAGAATAAGCATTGGAAATATCTATTTCAAGGTTGAGTCGTTCGGCTCGACTGGCTAACTGCAACTTGATCTTGGCGCGCAACTCCTCCGCCGATACCGGTTTGGTCAGATAATCATCGCCGCCCGCCTCATAACCGGCCAATCGTTCCTCTTCACTGACTTTTCCAGAGAGGAAAATCACCGGCAAATCACCATTTGCCTGATTTTCGCGCAAGGCTTTGCATACTTCATAGCCTGACATACCGGGCATCGCCACATCAAGTAGCACCAGATCCGGCAACTCTTTCGCCAGCATCGCCAACGCAGCCTGACCCGAATCCGCATGTCTAATCTCATAGTCTGAAGCCAGCATTTCGGTGGTAAATACAGCGGCAAAATCGTCATCTTCCACGAGTAATATTTTAGGCTTCATGCGTTTCCTTTCATAAAATTTGCGGGCTATAAAAATTTCCCGCTTTGCATCAATTCATTAACATGGCGGCTGCGCGCCTCAATCCGGCCAAACAACGGACCAAATTCCGGGCGGGACTCACTACCCCAGATCAACCCCAATAATTTGAAGGCAGGGGTGGAAACAGTCGTCACATGATTCTCGATTCTACCGGTCAGATCCAGCGCGTTACTCAGCACTTCAGCGACATGCACCAGCGCAACCAGTGGCGTTTGCATTGCGTCATCCGGCTGGTGATGATAACGGATCGCAGCGCAAATATCAGCAGGCAAATGCCAATAATCGGCCAGCCAGGAACCTATCTGTTGATGGTCCAACCCAAAGTGCTCGCGCTCTGCAATCTCGATCCCGATGTGGCGCTCTCTGGTATCCCGAAAGGCGGCACGCAGCTCTGCTGGATAGTAACAATATAGCCAGAGCTGCCCTATATCGTGCAACAGACCGGCGATCATGGCAGCATTGGCCAGCTCAGGTGTTGCATTATAATTCGCCAGTTCTTCACCACACACACCGACCGCAATGCTATGCGTCCATAGGCTGACCGGAATTTCCTTGACGGCAAAGCTGTTGACAAAACCGCTGGTACTGCTAAACATGGCGATCTCACGCACCCGCCCCAAACCAATCATCGCAATTGCCGCATGAATATCGCTAATATCGCCACGCTGCCTGGCTTTGGACGCAGTATTGGCAGCGGATAACACCTGGGCAGCGATTACCGGATCTTGTTTGACATGTCTAACCACCAAATTAGAATTAGCCTCGAAATCATCGATGGTATTCAGAATTTTATTCAGTATGTTCGGAAAGGTCGGCAAGCCCTTGCTACGCTCGATGACTTCGTCGCGGGTAATCAAATGGCTTGTCATCAGGCGCTCCGGTAAATAAGGACCTGATTGAACAGCGTGGCCGTGGTTGAATCGGTCAGATCGGCACCCGAGAAAATTTCCATGATGCGATAGGCCGCTGCGGCAGCATCGGTGGCCACCTGCTCATCGGAACGTGGATCCGGTTCGGTGACAAAAATAAACTCGGCGCGATGCGCTACCAGTTGAAACAGATTATCCCCCGTCAGCTTATGACCCGAAGGCAAGGAAAACAGTCTGCCCTGATTGACCACCTCGACCTTTACGCAAAGCTCCATACCGGCTCTGGCTTCCTTGACAGTAATATATTTAGCGCGTGTTCTCATAAATTATACAGAAATAAAAAAAGATGCAAATTCCGGATACACAAGTTTATATCTGCTCGGCTCGTGCTGCCATTTCCCATTTATCGATTTCGAGCTGTTCCTTGATCAATTTCGACATCAATTCCACCTGTCCCAGCATGAGGGTTAACAGATTGCGGCGCGTCAGTTCATCATAATTTCGCGCAAACAACAGTTCGGCAAAGCCATAAATACTGGTCAACGGTTCACGCAAGGATTCGGCGACCAGTGTCTTGCCGGGTGTGTAACTTTCACTCACCGAGTAATCCTCAAGACGGAAATAGTAAATGGCACGCAAACTGCTATCTCCGGAATCGACGCGGCGACGCTCGACCACCCGGGCGCTGGTCAGCGCCCGGTTAAAATCGGCCTCGGACATCCCGAGTACCACTGACTGACTGATGTCAGTACATTTTTCAAAACCCGGATTAGCCGCACACACATTACCGTCAAAATCGATCGCCACCATGCCCCAGTCACCCCCTCCCCAGGCATCATCCAGCGCTGAAGGTGTCAAATTTTGGCTCATTCAGAATCCTTCCTTTCTCGCTTAGCCTCCGCTTCTTCCGCTAACGCATTGGCCAGCAACGCGTCATATAGATGCTGCTCCAGCATCAACGGGCTAAAAGGCTTGATAAAGTAAGCATTAGCACCCAGCGTACGCCCCAATTCCTGATCGGTTACCTGACCGCAAGCGGTAACCAGCACCACATAGATGCCAGAAAGCGCCGGATCGCGCTTGATACGCTCACAAAGCTGATAGCCATCCATGCTGCCGGGCATCATCACGTCCAGCACGATTGCATCGGGCGGGGAAGCCAGAATCATTTCATAGGCCTGATCTGCATCACACGCTTCTTCCAACGCAAACTTCTCGCGTAGTGCAAATTTAAGCATATGACGGATGATCGGCTGATCGTCAACAATTAGAATTTTTTTCATGTGCAACCTCATTTAAAGTGACTATTACCGTTAATTTCGTTAATTTAATGCTTCAGGTAACCAGATTGTCACGCTAGTACCGGCACCGATTCTGCTGGAAATCTCCAGCTCTCCGCCGTGCAATTCGATGATTTCCTTGACGATACTCATGCCTAGCCCCGTGCCTGGGGTTTTGCCTGTGGTATTGGCGCGATAAAACCGTTCACACACCCGACTCAGTTGCTCGGGGGTCATGCCTATACCCTGATCAGTCACACGAATTCCTGTCAGCGCCTGACTAGTTCCTGAAGGCGGCTGAATGCCCTCCGCAGTCGAAACATAGCTGATTTCAACCGAGCCTCCCTCGGGAGAATATTTATAAGCATTCGAGAGTACGTTATTAAATGCCTGGGTCAGCTTGTTGCTGTCGGCATTAATCCATAACGCCTTGGCTGCTTCAGGCTCGACCGGGGACAAGCGTTTGTCCGGTGGCTTGAAGCAAATAACTGCTTCGTGCACCAGGTCAGTCAAATTGAGCATGACAATTTTAAAGTCCTTGCCACGCTGCGCCTCGATGCGGGCAAGATCCAGCAATTCATTGATGATGACCACCATCAACTCGGCTTGCTTGAAGATGGTAAACAAGAAGTCCAGCCGTTCTGCTTCGGTAAATTCCTGAGTCAGCAACAATTCGGTGAAGCCGTAAATGCTTGCCATCGGTGTACGCAGTTCGTGGGCTGCAGTAGCAAGAAATTCACTTTTGATGCGATCGACTTCCGACTCGCGGGTGATGTCGCGCAAATAGAGTACCTGTGAAATATTTTCCATCGGTGAATCACGCAGCCCCACTTCCAGCACACACTTGATTTCCCCCGCCAATTCGATTTTCTGGCTACTCGGCTTGCCCTTGACACCCTGTATCGCACGCAAAGCGGTCACACCGGAAAATTGCGCTCGCGGCACACAGACACTACTCAGTCGTTGTGAAAAAGCGGCTGCGTCCAGACCCTGCACCGCTGTTTCAGACAAGGCGGTGATGCGCGTAAAGGCCGGGCTGACATATTTGACGCAATCAAAGCGGTCGAAAGCCACAAAACCATCCAGACTCAGCGTGAAAATCGCACTGTGTTTTTCTGCATGCTCACGCAAGCTTGCCTGTGCATTTTTCTGCTCGGTAATATCCGAATGGGTACCTATCATGCGCAGCGGTTTGCCCGCAGCGTCATAGTCCACCACCTTGCCGCGTGCCAATATCCATTTCCAGCTGTCATCTTTGCAGCGCATGCGAAATTCGACCATATAGCTAGCTATTTTTCCGTCGAAATAAGCTTGTAACGCCCCTAGCGTAGGCTCCAGATCATCGGGGTGCAGATGTTGCTTCCGCAGCTTGAAACTATTCTCGAACTCATCCTCGGCATAGCCGACAATTTCTTTCCAGCGCTTTGAAAAAAACACTACCCCGCTCGCCACATCCCAATCCCACACCCCATCTCCGGCGCCTTCAAGCGCAAATTTCCAGCGAAATTCGCTTTGCTTTAACAAGGCCTCATGCTCCCTGACCTCTACGGTAAGGTTTTCAGCGATGCGCCCCGCGATGACCCGGGTGTTGATCACCGACAACAACAGCGCAAACAACATCCCGCTCAGGGCAACACCCCCTATCAGCACTGACCACGCAGGCCAGTAGCTGATTGCCTGGGGATTCGAAAATTGGTCGAAAACCAGCAACCATTGATGACCGTTGAAATCAATCATCCGCTGTTGAAGGGGCAAAGAATGCGGATTCAGCTCATGCGAAATTTTGCTGTCGAACAACAGCGCATCCGGAATGGCCACAGAACCATCATAAATATGCAAATCTACATACTTGCCTTCATGACTTTCCCAGTCGCGAATAATGCCCCGCATGAAATTTCTCATGCGATACGGGCTATACGTCCAGCCCAACAACGCCGCACGCCGTTCCTCTACGGTATTTTTTGGCATGCCGTTTCGATAAACCGGCATATACATCAGGGTACCCGCCTGAACTTCAGCGCCGGTCTCCTGAACCAGCACGACTTTCCCGCTCAAGGCCGCCTCACCGGAATCACGCGCCTGTTCCATCGCGGCACGCCTAACCGGCTCCGAGTACATGTCATAACCGAAGGCGCGCAGATTCAGCTCACTGAAAGGCTCAAGATAGATAATGGAAGTGGTCAGCGCACGCTCACCTTTGGGACGCACGTTGTAATCGGCAAAACCCTCACTGCGGACACGGGCTATATGCGCACTCAGTTGCCCCGCTTCGATGACTTCGGCAAAGCCTAAACCCTGAGCTTCACCGATGCCCACCGTGCTGACATAAGCTTTCCATTGCTGCCGGTTTACCGTGTTTGAGGCCGCATACAAACCGGCTCCGCCGCGCAGAATCTGCGCATAGGAATCCAGTCGCTCACGAATTTTCAGGCTGAGGTGATCACAGGAACTGGCAAACTGTAGTTGCTGATCCTGCTCTATGCTGAGCTTGACCTCAAGACTGGCGAAAATGCTCAACAAAAAACCGATGCCCAGTATCAGCCAGGCGGGCAAGGTCATTTTGGAAAAATGAATATTCAGCATAAGCTACTTTCTGTGTGCAGTAAAAGTTCGGGTAGCTTGACCTTGCCCACTGGCAACCACAGGGTCACGGTAGTACCTGCGCCGAGATCGCTGTAAAACTCCAGTCTGCCACCATGCAACTCGACAATTTCCTTGGCAATACTCACTCCCAGGCCGACACCGGCGATATTGCCCGTCGCATCAGCCCGGTAAAATCGTTCGCCCATCCGGGCAAGTTGCTCGGGGGTCATGCCGATTCCACGATCGCTAATACGGATAGCGGCTGCATCCGCCGTTTGCAGCAACTCGATTCGCACCTCCGCTGTGGAATATTTATAAGCATTGGAAAGCAGATTATTGACTGCCTGACTCAGCTTGAGGCTATTAACCAGCACCCGCACCGGTTCGACCTGCACCGACAATCCTGGCGACTGACGGTTGTCTGGAACCTTGAAGCCTGCAACGATCTGCGGCAGCAGTTCGTTCAAGTCGATATCTCGCGGATTGAAATCCTGGCCGCGCCGCGCCTCAATCCGCGCCAGATCCAGCAATTCGGTGATAATTAAATCCATCAGCTTGGACTGTTTGTAGATGATTTGCAGGAAATCCATCCGCTCGGCTTCTTCAAACTGCTGCGACAACAGCAATTCGGTGTAGCCATAAATACTCGCCATCGGGGTACGCAGTTCATGCGCGGCGGTGGTTAAAAATTCACTCTTCATCCGGTCAACTTCCGTTTCATGGGTGATGTCTCGAAAATAAAGAATCTGCGATATGGTGGCGGTGTTGGACTCGCGCAGACCCACTTCGAGCACGCGTTTCCCGGCATTATCCAACTGAATCTTCTGTGTAACCGGAAGCCCCTCAGCTTGCATGGCACGCAACGCAGCCACGCCCGGAAATTGCGTGGTGCATTTATGCCCAAGCAAGGCTGAAAATTCATGCTCGTCGAGCTGGATGATTTCTGCCGGTGGCAGCCAGGTAAGTCTTTCAAAGGCGGGGTTTGCATACTTCACCCGATGCGCCGTATCGAAAGACACAAAGCCATCCGGACTCAATTCAAAAATGACATTCAACTGTTCGGTACGGTCTTCCGCCTGTGCCCTGGCAAACTCCGCCTCCTGCTGCGCCTTGAGTCGCTGGCTGTTCTCCAAATGAAACAGCACATCCCTGTCGCCGAGTTGCTGCGCCATCAAATTGAAGGCGCGTGCAACTTGACCTAGCTCGTCATTACCCTGTACCGGCACGCGGTACGCGAAATCGCCTGCCGCAAAATGATAACTCGCTTCCTTGAGTGCCACCAGTTGACGTACCAAATAACTGCCGAAAATCCAGGAAAACATCGCAACCATAACCAGTTCCAAACCGGCGATGCCGACAGCCCAACGGCGAGCCGTTACTAATAAACCATGCAGTAAATCAGTAGACACCCCGAGCTGAACCTCACCAAAAACGGTTTTATTGACCAGCACCGGAGAAGACCAGTCAAAAATACTGTCCGTTGACTGTGAAATAGTACGATCCTGCACAAAAGGGCGCGCAAGTACGGCCACAGAACCACGCTCAGTTAATACAGCGCCTCCGGCATCACGGATCCGTATATAGTCGAGCTGACCGGTCGTCATGGCTCCATCGACCAGGCTATCCAGCGTGGCCAGATCCTGAGCGATAACGGCATCCCGTGCGGCTGCCGCAATCAGCTTGCCACCCAACTGCACGCGGCGCAGCAATTCCGCTTCGGTGGACTGACGCATATTCGTTAACGTGCTGCCAACCAGAATCACCAATAGCGTGATTTCAATGACGGCGATACCGAGGATGGTTTTTGTGCGAAAGTGCATGTCTATTGAGGGCTGTATCGACGCAAAAGGTCAAATTTCAGCATGGCAATCGCCTCCCGGTTTTAACCTGAACTGAGACCATGCCCATAAATACCAAGGGACTCAATAGACTATTCATCGACCGAGCTTAGCGTACAGCTTTCTGGCGCTTAAGCGCAATCGCTTCAGCAAACGCATACAACTGATCAAACGGCACGGGTTTGGGCAACACCGGTATTCCTTCGGGAACGCCGCCACGAGCAGCTATTTCCTGCGGATCCAGACCGCTGACCACGACAATGGACATGCCCGAAAGAGAAGGCATACTGCAGATCGCATTTAACATACGAAAGCCGTCCATACCCTCCATTTTCAAATCGGTGATCATCAGATCCGGCATCGCATGACCGATGCGAATCAGTGCTTCATAACCATCATCTGCCGTGTTCACCTTAGTCTGAATCGGCCAGTGACCAAGTTTGATCTTGTAGAGACGCCGCAAGGTGAGGTCATCTTCGACGACCAGAATTTGCAACGCCTCACTGGTTTCAGTCACAGGTTCGGCAATCTCAGGAATGACCTCGGTAGTCAAATCAGCGTGAGAGGTGTCCGCTAACAGTCGTTCGATCGACTGTCGCGAAATTCTGCGGTGTCCACCGCTGGTTTTCCAGGCTTCAAGCAGGCCTTTTTCTACCCAGAGTTGCGCGGTACGCAAAGACACATTGAGCAGTTCAGCAGCCTCTCGGGTCGTACAAAAAGCCATTGGAATACGTTTTAGCTGAACCATGATATGTTGTTTTCTGATTATATTGTTGCGGAATAAGCAAAAATTAAATTC
>CAIRBC010000267.1 GCA_903876685.1 uncultured Nitrosomonadales bacterium
CGGATGAGAACAAATTTACCCTAACCCCTAACCCGTTTTGTCTCCAGCATTTTGCGTACCATTGCGATTAACTCGGGGATATCGAAGGGCTTGGTCAGATAGGCGCTAAAGCCTGCTTCCAGACCGTTCCTGATATCCTGTGGCAAGGCGGCTGCACTGACGGCTATAACCGGGATTGCCGTTGAATGTGGCGCTGCCTTGATTGCCTGCATGGCTTGCAGGCCGCTCATGCCCGGCAGGTTAATATCCATCAGCACCAGCTCAAAGGCTATGTTCTGCATCAGTGCCAGTCCTGCCTCGGCGGTTTCAGCGATGTGTAATTCAACGCCCGGTAGTTGGCTGAAAATATGTTTCATGACAGAGGCATTGACGGGGGAATCTTCAACATAAAGCACCAGACCTTGCACCAGACTGCTATCGGTTGCGGCGGCGGGTAGCTGCTTTTTCACGCCGTCCTGCATTGGAAGTCCGCTGGCAGCAGGCAATTCAATCCAGAAGCGGGAGCCGATACCGAGCCGGCTGTCAAAGCCGATTCGCCCTTGCATTGCTTCCACCAGTCTCTTGCAAATAACCAGTCCTATCCCCGTGCCTTCAGTGATGGTTTGCTCTGCGCCCAGTCGCTGGAATGGCTGAAACAATTTGGCCTGCTGTTCCTGTCTTATCCCCTCGCCGGTGTCGGTAACGCTTAGCAGAATGACATCCATTTTCTGCTGGCAAGACACGACTACCAGTCCATCTTCGCGATTGTACTTGACCGCATTGGATAAAAGATTTAGCAGTATCTGGCGTACTCGTGCCGCATCTGCACGTACACTAATTTCTGAGCTACAGCTGTGTCGAAGCACGATTCTGCGGTTTGCAGCGGCCGACTGGGTCAGGGCGATGGCCTCGGTGATTACCGGGGCAACAGCTAAATTTGATAGCGACAATACCAACTTTCCGGCTTCAATGCGGGTCAGATCCAGCACTTCGTTGATCAGACCCAGCAGATGTCGACCGCTACCGAGTATATGCCGTACCGGCTCTTGTTGCTCAGGCAGCAGCGGCACCGGCACACCCATGTCCAGCATCTGCGCAAAACCGATAATAGCGTTGAGTGGGGTGCGCAGCTCATGACTCATACTGGCCAGAAAATTGCTCTTGGCTTCGCTGGATTGTTGTGCCTCCAAGCGTGCTTTCTGTAGATCCTCCAGCAGATTTCTGGCTTTGGTGACATCGCGTGCGATGCCGAGCACGCCGACCAGTTGGCCATTTTTGCCGAGCACCGCTTTTTTGACGGTTTCCAGTAAACCTTTATGGCCATCGGCAAGATAGGTGACCCATTCTTCACGCACCACAGGCTGCGTGCTGTTGGCTGCTTCCAGGTCATCGGCACGGAACTGGTCAGCCAGCGCAGTCGGGAAAAAATCATAATCGGTCTTGCCGAGAATGTTTTCAGGTGTAGCGCCCAGCAATACGCCAAAAGCCGGGTTAGTGCTTAGAAATACCCCTTGGGGATCCTTCATCCAGACCAGATCCGGGATCGACGAAAGCAGTGCCTGGAGTTGCCCGCGCTGGCGCTCGGAATGGCTCAGTTCCTCGGTAATTGCCTGGGATAACTGCAATACTCGTTGTTCAGCTTGATGCTGCTCGGTAATGTCGAGAAAACTCCAGACACGACCGACGACTTCTGCACCGATGCGCTGCGGGTGGGAGAAGCGTGCAAATACGCGCCCGTCGCGAAAGCGCAAAGTATCCCGCGAAATCGTTTCCGGTTGGTTATAAAGTGCCTGTACCTTGGACAGGAAACGCTGTGGCTCTTCGAGTTGCTCCAGCACATGACCAATCACGGCAGCGTCATCACCGGCCTCGATGAGCGCTTGCGGAACATTCCACATTTGCGCAAAGCGCTTGTTGGCCTTGACAACTCTTCCAGCAGAATTGACCACCAGCACGCCGTCATCCGTCCCCTCCAGGGTTGCCTCCACCAGCGACAATGCCGCCTCGGCAGCCGTCTTTGCCTGAGCCAAATCTTCGGTGCGCAGTGCCACCAGTTCTTCCAGATGATCGCGGTGACGCAGCAACTCGGTTTCCATCAGCTTGATCGAAGACACATCCAGACCGATACCGATCAATAGCACCTCTTGGTTAAACGTCACCCGCTGCCCTGTAATCAGGTAGGGGCACAAACGGCTGTCCAGGACGCGCACCTTGGCCTCGACAGAGGACTTGCCCACTTTGAAGGCTTGTGCCAGCGCATCACTAATCAGGGAGCGATCTTCCCTGGCAAATAAATCCAGGGGGTCGAGTTGCCTGATCGCTTCCTCGCTTAAGCCGGTCACCTGTTCGAAATTCAGGTTCCAGCGCACAAAACGTTGTTGGGTATTGATGGCGAAAAATGCGCCCGGGAGGCTGTTGGTCAGTACCTGCAGAAAATCCTGCTCGGCCTTCAGACGCTGAATGAGTTGTTCCTGCCCTGCCAGTGCGCTTACCGCAGTTTGATTTGCCTGCTCGAGTTTTTCGATGAGTTTACCCTGCTCAAGGCTGAGGCGAATGGCCATCGTCAAGGTTTCATGCAGATAGTTCCCGCTGATCATTAACGCACCGATAAAGGCGATGGTCATAAAGCCGAAGCTCCAGTATAGCGGCGAGTTTGCCTGCAAGAACAAGCACGCCGTCATCGGGATGCTGACCAGCAGGGTAAAGCTGCGAAAAACCACCGGAACGGGTGCCAAAACAGGAATTGCACCCGCAACGGTTGCTGAAATCACCAGGCCGGTAAGCAGCATGGCTCCTTCAGGTGCTCGCCACATGAATAACACCACTCCGGCACCCCAGATCAGCGCACCAGCAATCGCACCCTCGAGATAACGGCGCGTCCACAAGGGGGTTGCACCCGCATCCGGACAGGCCTGGTGAAAGCGCCGTGCCAGTTGATAACGAAATCCGGCAATCATCACAAACACCAACCACCAGATAAATGACCACTGTGCAGAAACATGCATATCGACATTGGCGTAGGCCAGCAATGTTGCATTGAAAATATTGAGTGACTGGGCGAGTCCCACATTACGGTATAGCAGCGCGGTCTTTTGCTGCATCAATTGAGCGTCTATGTCAAAATTGGTGTTCATTTGGGACTTTCTTTCAAATGCGCCAGCAGGCGTTTCATCGAAAAAATCGTTAATCGGCTTCGCTTAGGCAGGTGATAGTCATGGTCTGGTTGTGTAGTCCGTATGCCCTGTCGTTTTTGAAGGGACTGAGCTCACCATAGGCGTAAAAGCCCGCCAGTGTGGTATGTTTGCCAAAGATATCTCCGACTGCACGAACTTCCTCAGCGACCCGTCCGCCCATCACCAGTTTGCGGCCGACGCAACTTATCAGCAAGGCTAGTCCGGGAATATCCTTCAATTGCAAGGCTGTCTTGGCCGCCATTTCTGCACCCTCCACCAGCGCATCGGTATTGGCGTGCATCAACCTGAGATAGCCGTCGGCATCGATGTCGCCAGCCAGGGTGAGGCTGCCGGTAGCCTCGTCCACGCCCAGGATACTCCGGATCAAGCCCGCTTCGCTGTGATCGCTGCCCAGTATCGCAAAAGGAAAAAGCAGGCCTGAGCCAGGTAAGTCTTTGGCATGCAGCCCGATATTGCGTTTGTAGACCTGCAAGGCAGGTTCATGATCCAGTTCGAACAGCACATTATGCTGGCAGCGGGTGACCTTGCGTGCCGGACCGAAAGCAGACCATCCGCCAAAAGATCCATAGGAGTATTTCAGCGATTCACCATATAGCCCCAGGCAGGTCAGACGGTTGTGACTGACACCGCCATTGTCCAGGACGCAGGTTTGTAAAAAGGCGCCACCATCGCCGGCCAGTCCTCCGGTTACGGGCACCCGGGTTCCCACGACCCCGGTTACTCCTGCGTATACCGCGCTGCCATTGATTTGCACGCCCTGCCCGAAAATCAGCACTGCCCTCAGTCCGTCCAGAGCCAAGCCGGCCGCCAGTCGCTGCCCTGCGCTATGCGAGTCTTCCATATTAGCTAACACCGTGCTCACCTGGGTCACCCGGACTTGGTCAAATTGCAGCGCGGTTACGACCAGTGTGTGGTCCCGTACACCCTGACTGGAAATTTCACCTGCTGTCGAACAGCCTGCCCGATGCGCCTCAGGGAAGGCCGCAGCGAGCCCTGCAGCCGCTGCCTGAAGGGCGTCAACCGAGCCAAAGGCTAGTACCAGATCGGGTTTTAAAGCGGTTAGGCCATTAAAATCCGCTGCCGAAATTGCCTGGCCGCTCACGGTAATTTGAGATACTTTCAAAACTGGGCTCCTGAGTTTATCTGAAGTTAACTGACCACCCGCTGGTATTGAGATTCATGCCGGTATCTCCAGTATATTTTGCACTATTTCGAGCAATTCTGCGACATCAAACGGCTTGGTGAGATAATCTCTGAAACCTGCTTCCAGGCCACGGCTCACGTCTTGCGGCAATGCTGCCGCACTCACGGCAATCACCGGAATATCAGCCGTATCGGGATTGGCTTTAATGGCCTGTAAGGCTTTCAAACCATTCATGCCGGGTAGATTGACATCCATCAGCACCAGATTAAAGCGGCGCGTTTGCATCAGCGCCAGTCCTGCTTCAGCCGTATCAGTAATACATAATTCAACATCCTTGAACCGACTGAAAGCATGTTCCATCACTGAAACATTGACCGGGGAATCTTCCACATACAGCACCCGACCTTGCACCAGGCTGATGCTGCTGTCACTGGCAGCAAACGGTAAATTATGCTCCTGAATCGACAAGGCGTTGGCAGCGGGCAGTTCCACCCAAAAGCGACTGCCTATCCCCACCCGGCTTTCCAAGCCAATCTGACCCTGCATAGCCTCGGCGAGTTTCTTGCAAATCACCAGACCAATGCCCGTGCCTTCGGTAGCGGTCTGTTCTGCACCCAGTCTCTGGAAGGGTTGAAAAAGTTTCGCTTGCTGTTCCAGGGTGATTCCGGCACCGGTATCGCTGACACTGATTAGCACTTGGTTGTTTTTATTCTGGCAGGACACCACAATGATGCCGTCATCACGATTGTATTTGACGGCATTGGACAGCAGATTGAGTAATATCTGGCGCACACGCGCCGAATCCGCAAGTACATTTATTGCTGCAGGACAGGTATGTCGCAGGGTGATCCGGCGAGCCGTGGCTGCGGACTGGTTCAGCATGATGGCTTCCTCGATGAGCGGAGCCACTTCGATGGTTGTAATGGATAGCGTAAGTTTGCCGGCTTCGATGCGGGTCAGATCCAGCACTTCGTTAATGAGTTCGAGCAGGTGACGACCGCTGGCGA
This sequence comes from uncultured Nitrosomonadales bacterium, assembly GCA_903876685.1. Classification (GTDB taxonomy): domain Bacteria; phylum Pseudomonadota; class Gammaproteobacteria; order Burkholderiales; family Gallionellaceae; genus Gallionella. The sequence goes on from CAIRBC010000267.1 coordinate 5,325, forward strand.
GTATATGCCTGACCGGTTCTTGTTGCCTCGGTGCCAGCGGCACCGGTACGCCCATATCCAGCATCTGTGCAAAACCAATGATGGCGTTGAGGGGCGTGCGCAATTCGTGACTCATGCTGGCCAGGAACATTGACTTCGCCTCGTTTGATTGCGTCGCTTCCAGTCGTGATTGCTCGACTTCCACCAGTAAATTGCGCACTCTGGTTACATCGCGGGCGATACCCAGCACGCCGCTTAACTTTCCATCGCGAGACCGGACGGCAGACTTGAGGGTCTCCAGCAATGCCTCGCGGCCGTCGCTGGCAAAAGTTACCCGGGATTCGCTAGAGACTGGCGTAACACTACTTGCAGCCACACGGTCGTCGGCCTGAAATGTTTCTGCAATAGCGCCGGGGAAAAAATCAAAATCAGTCTTGCCCAGCAAGTCGGGTTCAGCCACGCCGATCAATTTTTCGAAAGCGGTATTACAGAAAAGGTAAGCACCCTGCGGGTCTTTCATCCATACCAGGTCGGGAATGGCGCTTAACAGGGTCTTAAGCTGTTCCCTCTGCTGCTCGGTACTCTCGAGTTGCCTGGTAATTTCCGCTGAAAGTTGAGTCACATGATTCTCGGCCTTATTTCGCTGCGTCACATCGACATCAAAGCAAACAAATATGGGATCTAATTCACCGGGAATCGTGAAAATCGTCGAAGAAATCACCAATTCATGCCCATCCCGGTGCTGTACGACATAGTCGCTGGGGCCTGAAACTTTTCCGCTGATGCTTATGTCTGCCAGCAAGCTGGCAAACGCTTTCGCTTGTGCAGCCGAAAAAATCAGTTGATCCAGCGTTTTGCCGAGGACTTCCTTCCTGTTCCAGCCGAACAATAGTTCAGAGGCACGGTTCCAGTACAATAGTTGTCCCTGTGCGTCATACCATTGCACGGCAATATTTGGCGCACTTTCCAGGGTGGCGGAGAGTCGTTGCTCGGCAATTTTCAGTCCGGTGATATCTCGCATATAGCCATGCCAGAGGGTGTCGCCATTGGGTAGTCGTTCCGGGGTCGAATTTCGTTCAATCCATACCACGCCCTGTTGCGGATGATTGATTCTGAAGGTTTCGTCGATGGTTGAAAGTTCTCTGGCGGAGCGCAATACCGTTTCTTGTACCCGGCGACTGTCTTCCGGATGTAACAGGGAAAAGGCAAAAGTGGCATCCTCGTTTAATTGCTCGGCACTAATGCCGAATAGACGCTGCGTGCCTTCGCTGCTATAGGGAAAACAGGAACTGCCATCGGGTCGCAATAGAAACTGATAAATGACCCCGGGTACATTGGCGCTAATCTTGCGTTGACTGAGCAGCAGATTCTGCGTTTCGGCTTCACGATCTATCAGTTCCTGAAGCATACGCCAGGCAAAAAGTGCGGTGATCACCGAATAAGCGCTCAGGTTCCAGATTCTGCTCAGCCACATTAGTGGATGATAGGCATAAACCTGGTAGTCGAGTTCGAACTTGAGCCAGTGCATGCTGGCAGCCAGTCCGACCAATAGCAAACTCAGGGTATTGCCAGCGATCAGCCACCAGGCCTGCTTGCCTCCGATAAACAAGGCAGCGATAAAGGCAAACAGGATGATGTACAAGCTGCTTTCAGACGCAGGCCCAAGATTAAGCAGACCTGAAAAGGTGGTTAACCAGTTAATCGCCAGCAGGCCGAACACACGCTGCCGGTAAGCTATGCTCGCGCGCCTGAGCCATAACCACCAGAGGGCACACAGTGCCAGCAGGTGCCAGTACATGACGAGTTTCCATCCGATAACCATTGCTCTGGAAACTGACAATGCCACACTGGGGATGGCAGCGATGCCAATCCATAGCAAGGCATCATTGAATAAGCGGTTCCTCATCACAGGGATAGTTTCCAGCATTCTGACGTTCATGCATTCCCTTCGCTATACCGAATAGTTACCTTTTGCACTGATGCTTTCTGCCGGTAACTATCAATGAAAGTATGACCTGTACATAAAGTTCACCAGTGTTGCATGCAGCGAATCTCGAGTGGTGCAGACCCGCTTTAAAGTGATAAAAGTCGGTATAATACACGATATAGCTAGCTAAACCTGCAAGGAATGCGCAAAAATAGGGACAGTTTTACTCGAAAAAATCCTGATTTAACGGTTATTTTTACACTCACCGCTACCGATCGCCGCGAATTTTGGAACTTTCACACAAGTGGTTGCGGCTTAGTCGTTGCGCGCCCCTGATGACATCGCTATCACGAAAACCGGAGTATGCTGCATGAAATTTCATGAATTAACACAGAACGTGCAGGAGCTGACATCCAGACTTGCGGAGGAGGGCTGGGATCGGATGCGTGGTCTGCGGCTGCTGCATGCCTTGAGACACATCACTGAAGAATGCAATTTGATTAGCTGGCTGGAAGCGGCCGGCCGTGCTGAGGATCTCTCAGAAATACTCGATCAATTCATCCGTGAGTCACCTGGTAATGAGAAATTCAAGCTGACCATTGATGTCCTGTATGGACTGACCTCACTGTTGAGCAAAGGTAGCCTGATTGAGCAAATCGATCTGAATAATCTTCCTGAAAATCCCTCAGCATGGAAATTTGTGTTTGCAGGAAATGCGATGGAGGAGCTTGATGAACTGGCTGATACGCTGGCGACGCTGGGCTTTGGAATCGTAGTGGCGACTAGCCTGGAGAGCTTAGTCGAGGCCTGTGATTCGATGCAGGTCATTTTGCTGGCCAAAGTGAGCTGGTTAGGCTTGCATCTGTCGACTATTAAACATCTGCTGCCTTCTGCAACGATTACGCTGCCGGCTTCACCCCTGCTGATTGCCCTGACCGATACCGATGACTTTCTCACCCAGGTAAAAGTCCGTCAGGAAGGGGTGCCACTGCTATTCGATATGCCGATTGACGTACCCCATCTGCTTGCCTCGCTCGCGGGTTTGGCATGGATGCCTGGAACTCCTTATCGGGTGTTGATTGTCGATGACGAACAATCAACGCTGAACATGAATAAAATGATTCTGGAAAAAGCCGGATTCCAGGTGCTGGCGAGCGATGACCCGGTGGCAGCACGCGATTTTCTCGAAGACTTTGCGCCTGAAGCCTGTCTGCTGGACATCGAAATGCCGGCTTGCCGGGGTACCGTGCTGGCGGCACTGTTGCGGCGCAACAAGCGCTACACTCACCTGCCCGTCATTTATTTATCTGCCTTTACTGATATCGAGCATCAACTTGATGCCCGCAATGCGGGTGGCGAAGATTATCTGGTCAAACCGGCAGACCCGCGTCTTTTGATAACCGCCGTTCTGGCACGCACCCGTCAGTTCAGGAAAATGGAAGCGGTGTACTTTCAACGCCGTCAAACCTGGATGGAACTGCAGAGTCTCAGGCGCGCGCTGGATGCCCATGCCAGCGTTTCCATTGCCTCCACCGACGGTAGCATCCTCGAAGTCAACGGAAAATTTTGTGAAGTCAGTGGTTACAGTCGCAAGGAATTGATCGGTAGAAACCATCGCATTCTTAAATCGGGTCATCACTCGCGCGCTACTTTTAATGAGATGTGGGAAACCATTACTTCAGGTGGCATCTGGAGTGGGGAGTTGTTAAATCGATGCAAAAATGGCAATGCGCATTGGGTTCAAAATACCATAGTGCCGATATTCGATGAACAGGGATTGCCCGAAAAATATATCTCGATACGTACCGATATTACAGAGCAAAAAGCGGTACAGGCTGAACGGGAGTTGCAAGTGCGTTTGCTAGAACTGCTGCGCCAATCCTTTGATCAATTTGTGGCCACTCAGAACATGACGGCCTCAAGCCGATTATTGCTGGATGCTATACTCTTGGTTAGCGCGAGCAGTTATGGATTCCTTGGCGAGGTATGGCAAGATCAGGCGGGCAAGTCCTGTTTCAAGACACACGCACTTTCCGATAGGGTCAGTCAGTTTGAACGGCAGGCAGATTTTCACCAGCTGGACAGTCTGTCTGAACAGGTGTTGCGCTCCGGCGAAACGCTGATTGTCAACGACCCGCAACAAAATCCGGGTTGGGCATACCACGATTATCCTCAGCTTAAAAATTTTCTGGGTATACCCATTTATCAGGGCGATCACCTTATCGGAGTCGCGGGTCTGGCGAATCGCGCAGAAGGCTATGCTGCTAATGTCGTGGAAAGTTTGAGCAATATCACGACGACCTATGCCAGTATTCTTGAGGCGAGCCGTTTGCAAAATTATCAGCAACAGGTTATCGGCGAACTGCAGCAGGCACGGGATGCAGCCGAAAAATCCCATCGAGTCAAAGCAGAGCAGCTGCAGAGTTGGGAGCAGCAGTTGCGTGCGCCGCTGAATGGCTTGCTTGGAAATTCTCAAATATTGCAGTTGAATGCCAGCTTGGATGACGATGCCAGAGCACTGGTAGCGGAGATTTTCAAAAATGGGCAAGCCTTGGCTGGTCGGTTGGCCAGTCTTAACCAGCGGATAGATGCGACACCCTTGCCAGCCAAACCTTTACTAGCACCCGAAAAAATTGAGCACGCCAACGAACGCCGCTTGATTTTGGTGGCAGAAGACAATCCGGCCAACCAGGCAGTGCTCAGAATGCAACTGACCGTGCTGGGTTTTGACGTAGACATTGCAGCGGATGGTGCCGTGGCACTGGCCAAGTGGAAACAGGGTGGGCACGACCTGATTCTGACTGACCGCAATATGCCGGGCATGGACGGTATGGAACTGGCGCGGGCGATTCGTGCCACAGAAAAGGAAAGCGGTGCCTTTGTGCCAATCATTGCCATTACCGCGCTGAATCACCCTGAAGACATAGCGCGCTGCTTGCAAGCCGGGATGGATGATGCTTTGCCCAAGCCGATCGAATTGGATAAATTGCAACTGATGCTGGAACGATGGTTACCACAATCTTCGCCGGTCGCTCGAGTTAATCTGGAAGTGGCAAACGACAGCACCACACTCGATCTCCATTATCTGGCACGGGTGGTAGGCAACATTGAGCCCAAACAGATACGCGAGTTGATTGACCTGTTTACGGCCACTGCCAGTGGCGATTTGCCCGCTTGTCAAGTGCATCTGAGCGAAAATAATGGCCTCGCACTGGCACAGGTCATGCACAAACTAAAATCCTCGGCGCGGATGGTTGGTGCCTTGCGTTTTGCCGGGTATGCGGAGCGTTTGGAGCGTGCCGCCAAAGCGGAACAGTTTGAGCAGGCAAAATTTTTGTATAAGGAAATGAAAAATGCCTTGCGTGATGTAGAGGAGGCGGCAAATCAGTTGCTGCTATCGACACAGTACGCACAGAGTTCATATCCTCAGTCTGCGGTATTTGAATTTGCACATGTGCTGATTGTGGATGACGATGCGGTGGCAAGGCTTCAACTTAGTATGTTATTAAGCCAGTTTGGCATAGCCGAAATTGAAACTATCGACAATGCCGGGCAAGCTTTGCAACTGATCGTACAACAGGACGAGATCGATCTGGTGATCAGCGACCTGAATATGCCGGGCATGGATGGTATCGAGTTTTTGCGCAGGCTCGCGGACAGCGGTTACCAGAAAAGCATCATTCTGGTCAGTGGAGTCGAGGAACAGTTGTTACAGTCCGCCGCCGAAGTGGTACGCGCCAAGGGGATGAATTTGCGCGGCACCCTAAAAAAACCGGTGATGAAACAGGCGCTGCGCGAATTGCTCGATCGTCATCTGGAAATACGCAGTTCATCGCCCAGAGCCGTCATTACGGTTTCGTCTCAGGAGATTCTGCAAGGAATCCTGCACAACGAATTCGAGGTGCACTTTCAGCCCAAGGTGGATTCAGCCACTCTGCGCGTGGTTGGGGTGGAGTCACTTGCGCGTTGGCATCACGCGGGCAAGATGATTCCACCGGATGTGTTTATCACCACTGCTGAACAAAATGACCTGATAGGGCAGTTGTCTGAGGTGCTGGTTACCAAGGCGCTGCTAGGGGGTGCTCAATTGGCTGAGGCAGGTTTTAATCTGAGCGTCGCGGTAAATCTTTCGGCCAACTGGCTCTCTGACATCCGTTTGCCAGAATTCATCCTGTCCAGTATCGATCAAACTGGCTTCAAAGCCGAAAACCTGATATTGGAAATTACCGAAACCGGGGTTATGGCCGACATGATAACCGCGATGGATGTCATGACCAGGCTGCGGCTGAAAGGATTCAAGCTGTCTATCGATGACTTTGGTACGGGTTACTCGTCCCTGGAACAGTTGCAGCGTATTCCCTTCAGTGAGTTGAAGCTCGACCGCGGGTTCGTGCAGGGTGCCATCGAAAAAACCTCGGCTCGCGCCATTCTGGCTTCTACCATCGGGATGGCCAAAAAACTCAAACTGTCTACGGTCGCAGAAGGGGTGGAAACTCAGGCTGATCTCGATCTGGTGCGAGGGTTGGGATGCGATCTGGTACAGGGCTGGCTGATTGCCAAGGCGATGCCAGTGGCGCAATTAATTGAATGGTTGCAGGCGAGAAAAACCATTGAGCGCTAAAGACAGAAAGGTGTGTGTATTTGTTTGAGGAATTGAGTGTTTGAAAGATAATTAAAATAAGTGTTGACGACAAAATTTCTATCACTATAATGCGCACCTCTGCAGACGCAGCCGCTCTTTAAAACTTTAAAAATAAACAACCGACGAGTGTAGGTGCTTGGTTTTTTGGATTCTAACTGTCATTGATGACAATTGGATTACTTTAAAAAAATAGCAATACCTACACGAAGTCGA
>CAIRBC010000268.1 GCA_903876685.1 uncultured Nitrosomonadales bacterium
AACCAGTACTAATTGCTCGTGAGGCTTGATCCTATAACATTAAGGCATCAGAGGACAGAGTTCAGAGGACAGAAGACGGAGGACAGAAGACAGAATTTTGTCGGCTGCGCCGGGATTGTTATCTGACTAAAGAATCTGATATTCTGTGACGCATTTGTACAAACAAGAACCACTTTACTTCTTCCAAGTCAGAGGACAGATGATAGAAGACAGAAGACAGAAAATGAGGTCGCGTAGCGACCACACAATCTGTCCTCAGTCCTCTGTCTTCAGTCCTCTGACACCAGTTATGTCTGACGACCATAGCGAGTTGGTCCCACTCCTTCCCATCCCGAACAGGACAGTGAAACGACTTTGCGCCGATGATAGTGTGGATTACCCATGTGAAAGTAGGTCATCGTCAGACTCCTTACAAACAGAGACCCCCAGGTGAAAACCTGGGGGTTTTTGATTTTTGCGCTACTGGTTTCTCAGGCTTCATAAGCCATTCCGGCATGCCGGAATGGGCTTAACTATATGATAAATTGAACATTTGTATACGGAATTTCGAGTTTTTTCAGTATTTACTCCGCATATCATCCAGAAACTCCGACGCAGGCTCGACACTCGTCACCAGCAAATGATCCCTCGCCCGCGTGCAGGCAACGTAAAGCAGATGGCGCTCGGTGTCGTAAACTTCTTGAAGGTCGGCATCATCGCCGACCGTTTCGATGCGCTCCTGCAAGGGAATGATTTCGTCGTCGCACGCCATCACGACCACGGCTCGAAACTCCAAGCCCTTGGCCAGGTGCATCGTGCTGATCGAGACATGGCCGCTGAGTGTCTCGACTTTTTCATCGAGAACCTTGAATGATAAGCCAGCCGCCTTCACTGCCGCCTGTGCCCGTTCCAGTTGTGCTGAGGAGCGAACGAAAACGCCAAATTCGTGCGGCAACACGCCTGCTTTGGTCTGCTCACAAATCCAGTTGCTGACGGTCTTGATTTCCTCACTCTCATCCTTGAGGGTGTGAATTGTTGGTGCTGCGCCATTAAAAACGGAAACGGTGTCGCTACGGTTCTCGATATTGCCGTCCACATCGTTGACCGCCGGGCCAAGCAGGCGATCCGCCTGTGTGCGGATTTGGTGCGAGGTGCGGTAATTGATGCGCAAGGTGCGCGAGCGGCCCCGGATGTCCACACCGATAGCCTTCCAGGAAAAGGGCTGCTGAAAAATACGCTGCCCTAGATCGCCGGCAAAAAAGAGCGCATTGGGCCGCCCCCCACCCAAGGCAGCAAAGAAGCGGAGATGGGCGACGCTGATGTCCTGCGCCTCGTCCACGATGGCAAAGTCGAACACCACATTCTTGTTGGCCGAAAGTGCTGCGGCCAGAGAGGTGAAAAGCTCTGCATATGTGATCAGCTTTCGCCCCTGCAACCTCGCGCGAACGCTCTCGAAGATCGACCACAAGACCACGCGCTGCGCCTCCGGCAACCGGGTTTTCCTGCCGAGGCGCGCCACATCACGATACGCATCCCAAGTTTTCAGTTGCCAGGCATCCACCACCTGCTCCCATTCCGTGAGCAGAAAATGCAGACCAAATTTGTGGCCGCCAACGGTGCTCGCAGCTTCTTGCAGCAACTCGCGGATCGTCTCGCGGCTGGCAATATTCGCCTGCCCGATGTGTGCCTTGTAAAGCCGCAGGCCGATGGCGTTGAGTGAATGAGCATCTATACGTTCCGCAAGGCGCGGCTCATTGCCCAGCAATCGCTTCAGCTTGGTTTTCAGCGCACTCGCCAACGTGTCGGAAAATGTCGTCAATAGTACGCGTGCCTCTGGATACGTGCGTGCCAGATAAGCTGCACGGTGCAATGCCACAATCGTCTTGCCGGTGCCCGCCGAACCGGAAACACGCGCAGGGCCGGTATAGTCTTTCTCCACCCATTGCCGTTGTTCTGGATGCAGGAAGACTGTCCACTTTTCCCAAGGAAAGTCGAGCGCTCTTTGCAACTCATCCACATTGGTCATTACGCGGAAGCGACGCTGTGCATCGGGGTGGTCGAACGGATTCAACGTTGCCGTAACAGGCTGGATAACACGGGGTTTGCCGCCCGTTGCCAATTCCAACAACGCTTCCGCCGCTTCGGCGGGCAGGTGGTCGCACAAGGCTAGCAGCGTGGTCTCGCTCGCGTTCTTCACATCACTCAGCCATTCGGTGGGCACGCCATAACCGAGCAGATCATCCTCGGTTCTATCCGCAAACAGCGGTTTCTGTGCGTGAGCAGACTTTGGCGTCAGAACCATTTCCGCCTGCACGTACACCGGAACGATGACTTCCTGCACCGTCTCGCGTATTTCGACCAATTGCGCCGCACCCGTCTTCGGATGCGTTTCCAGTTTGCGCCGCACCGCCCAGTCATACGCCTTATCGTGGTGATCGACATAGCACAGCAACAGACTGGCATCGGTCTTGTGAACGATCAAACGAATATCGCTGCCCACTCGCACCGACCAGAAATTCTTGTCACGCGCCTTGTCCAGCTTGTGGAAACTCATCCCCGGATAGGCGGGGTTGATCTGCAAGTCGAACGCCGTTGTCTTGGCGGCTTTTTGCTCATCGCCGGTGAGTTTGGCGAGGCTGTCGGTGAAGGTGTCGGCGATAAGGAAGTTCATCAATCCTCCTTCATCGGTGCTTTAGTGGGCAACCGCTCAACCATTTTGTCAAAGTCAGATTCGAAGCACTGATCGTCCAACACACGGAACTTGCTGAACTCCAGTTCTGCGTGAGACTTGGCAAGCTCAGCCGACACCTTGCCCGCACCTTGCAAAATATCGCGATCGTTCAGTGTCAGGAAACCTTCCAGTTTGCTGATCCAGTCTTGCATGGTCATGGCAATGCGCCGCATCGCCTGACCTTCGGCAAAAATCAAATATTGCTCTGCCAGATTATTGAGGGCGCGCAACTCTTCCTCGTTCAGGTAATTCTTGGCGATGCTCACATCGGCCTTGCGGATGCGTGCGCCCTCCCAGGTCTTCAGCCCCATGTTCGGCTGGCAGCTGTCGGCACGGGAGGCGATCAGCTCGGCGGCAGTCTGGCCGTGTATGGCGTAATGCACCTTGTTCTGCACCGTGGCAAAGAACGTCTGGGTGAGCGCATGGTTGGCATCGTAATCCACGCTGGTGGCGTAGATGTCCGTGATCTTCTGGTAAAAACGCCGCTCGCTGGTGCGGATGTCTTGCAGGCGGCGGGTCAATTCGTCGAAGTAATCACGCCCCTTGCCAGGATTCTTCAAGCGCGCGTCATCCAGCACAAAACCCTTGACGATGTATTCCTTCAGCTTGTCGTTGGCCCATTGGCGGAAGCGCACGGCGACCGGGCTGCGCACCCTGAAGCCCAGTGCCAGCACCATGTCCAGATTGTAGTGTGCCACCTCGTACTGCTTGCCGTCTGCGGCAGTTGTTCGGAATAACCGAACAACTGAATTCTCAACCAACTCACCATCTTCAAAGATATGCTTGATATGCTCGCTGATCGTACCCTTGGCCTTGCCGAACAAATCGGTCAACTGCTTCTGGTTCAGCCAGAGAGTTTCCGCCTCCAGCATCACATCGATGCGGGTTGCGCCGTCTTCGCTCTGGTAGATCAGGAATTGTTGGAGTTCGGTCATGTCTTCATCTCGCCTATGATTTTGGCTGTGTTCTGCTTCTCATAACCAAGTTTGGGAAAGCTGTTGGTGAAGGTATCGGTGATGAAGAAGTTAATTCGCCACATTTAAACCAGATTTTGCATGGTGATTGTGTATCAAACTTCATTTGCCAAGACCAATCCTGATAAGCAGATCTTCTTGACTAAAACCAGGAGGTGTTGGTTTAAATACATCAGACTCCTTCTGAAGGCCATAGCCCTTGCGTTGATGGTCACGCAATGCTTTTAGATCCAGATTCATTGTAAGGAATGTCAAGTTATCACCTCCCTTGATTCGGAGAGGATTCATTCTTTCCATTTTCGAGGGGCTGACAACTCGCGAGTCACCAAACTGCGATCCGTTGACCTGAATAACATAGCAATGAAGATCGCGAGCAGCAGACTCAACGATATTGGAGAAATAGTGCACATCTCTATTGAATTCGGTACCAACAATAAAATCA
>CAIRBC010000269.1 GCA_903876685.1 uncultured Nitrosomonadales bacterium
TGCGCAAGCGCACCCTACGACTGAGCAATAAAAAAAGGGGAGCTGATAGCTCCCCTTTTTAATGCTCATGCTAAATGTTACTTGACCGTGGTACGGATATTTTTAGCACCGTTACCATTGAATGTCAGACCACTCGGGTAATTTCCTGAAACCGGAATACTGAATGTAACTGCATCTGCAGCAATCGGCAAAGCTGCAGGCTGAACTTCAATGGCAACACCGCTTACGCCGATGCTAATATCAAAGGCGCCCGGGTTGTTGATCGCAAGGTCAGTAAAGCCAAGATTGCTTAGCGCTGTTGCCGCAGCTACCCAGTTTACCACCAGTCCGCCATCCAATATCGACAAGATATTCACACTCACATTGCTCAACGGGGGCAAAGAGAAAGCGTTCCCTTTGCTGTCTGTACCGTAGACCGAAAGTTTGGTAGCAGGAGTCACTGCAACAGCAACCTGACTGCCGGTAGAACTGACACTCATGTTATCGATGACCAGCATCAGGCTGCGATTACCGCCAACCTCTGCAACCTTTAAGCCTAGTTGCGCGGTAGTAGTCGAACCGATAGTGCCATCAACCGTCACCGCAATCGACGCACTGCTCAATGGACCGTTAACCGCTACCTTGTAGGGCGACGAGGTAGTATCCACCGCGTTATTATTTAGTTTAGGCAGGGATAATATCAAGGCATTAAGTGCTGGTGCTGCTACCGCTACTGATGAAACACCGGCTGCTGCTGCAGCAGCTGTTTGAATGGCTGTCGTCGTTCCAGTTGATGGATTATACTGATTGATGGCATCGACAAGTGCCTGTACTTGTAGCGATGTCGCAGTCGGCAGTGGCACAGGTATTGATCTGACAAAATTGGTCAATGAAGTAAGATCCGCCGTACCCGCTGCCGAAACTGCGCTTGCGCCACTATTGCTACTGGTAAATACTGCTGCCGAGGCTGCCATAAAATTAGTGGCAGTCGCTGCAATCGCATTGGCATTGTAATTAGTTGCGACCAGTGCAGCCGACACACCAGACGCACTACTCAACAAAGCAGTCTGACTTCCAGTCAAGGTAAATACGCTTGCGAGACTCGACGACGCAGCTTTAGCGTTGCTAACCGTATTGGTAATCGCTGTAGAGATCACACTATTTGCAGAAGAAAGATTAACCGGACTCCCGGCAGAAGCCACCGCTGACGCCAGCCCTGACACTGAAGAACCAAACAACGCAGCAACTTGATCACTATTGGCCGTATTTCCAGAGAGTCCTGCTGCAGCAACCACATTCGCCGTCAACGTAGCAATATCTACCAACATTTGCTGCACAGTAGCGGTTTTCTGTGCCAAGGCAGGGTTTGAGACTGGATCAGTCGTCAATATCGGTGTAGCGGAGCTAATACCCAGATTAGTGGCTATTGCTGCGGCTGCTACGGCGGAAGTCGCACTAGTAGACTGCATATAAGCTTGAACCAGCGTTGTCAGCGGGGTAATCACCGTCGAACCAGCTGGCGCCTTAAGTTCGCCGACCAAAGGTTGACCCGTGGAAATATCGATACCGCCGCTCGCACAGGCTACGGCACTGGCAGGTACATTGGCTGGATAAGAAAAATTACCGAGAACATCGGTGTTTGTTTGATTTACTGTGAGATTTTCTTTACCATCTAAATCGCCGCAACTGCCATCTGCATTCATATCAAATTTAACAGTAGCCCATTTTACATAGCCATCCGCGACCTGAATGACTTGCGGAACCACCACGGGCGCAATTGCCCCCCCACTGCCGCCGCCACAACCTGCCAGCATGATGGCAAGCGTCGTCATCGCAAAGCCGACTTTAGCTGCCTTATTCAATTTAGTCCTTTTATTCATGTTTTTCCCCATTAAGTACATAATAGTAAAGTCAGAACACCGCAATATTTTCAAATTGAACACCTAACTCACATTTTTACGATTATTGACTGCTTCGCCATCCTCCCTACAAGCGTAGTCACTCTCTACTAAAACGAATTAGTTGATTTCAAATATAAATATTTCCAGCCATTCCACAAGTTAAAAATACATCCAGCAATTTCTGCAAAGCATGCCTCCCTTATCTATCAGGATTAGCAATGCCTAAAATTCAATAATATGCATTCAGTTCCTCGCACCCCGATGGATTATTCCGTCGAGGTGCAAACATTAAATTATTCCTCGTCAGGGTCTTTGTACTCCTTGGGCAACTTGTGCGCGATACCCTTGTGGCAATCGATACAGGTCAGACCATCGTCTTTCGCCTTCATGTGTTTCTTGTACACAGTCTGCTTCTGCACTTCACCACTCATCGCGTCAAAATTATGGCAATTGCGGCACTCACGTGAACCTGAAGCCTTCATACGCGCCCATTCGTGAGTAGCGAGCTCCATACGGTGTGCTTCAAATTTTTCAGGGGTATCGACATAGCCCGTCAGCTTGCCCCAAACTTCCTGACTAGCCTGCAACTTCCGCAGCATCTTGTGTCCGAAATCCTTGGGCACGTGGCAATCCGGGCAAGTGGCTCGTACACCGGTGCGGTTTGAGTAGTGAATGGTCTTCTTGTATTCCTGATAGACGTTATCACGCATTTCATGACAACCAATGCAGAATTCAAGTTGATTGGTTGCCTCCATTGCGGTGTTGAAGCCGCCCCAGAAGATGATGCCGGAAATAAAGCCAACCACCAGCAGCGTCAGTAGCGAATACTTGGCACTGGGTGACATAAGAAAATTCCATGTGCATTTCAAAAAACCAGTTTTACATTCCATCAATTTCTCCATTCAACAAATAAATTACGTTCGAGGTATCTATTTACCCGAAAAAATTACTTCTTCTTGGCTGCTGCCATGATTTTATCAATATCGGCTTGTGTTAACTTGCAGACGATTTTTTGCTTGATAGCCTGGAAGGTAGTCAAAGGAATCAGATTATTGGTCACCAGCCAGCTCTTGCTGCCGAAAGGCCGGCCAGCAATAATTTTATCGGCTTCAGCGTCGCTGATACCGGGGAGTTTTTTTAGTTCTGCCTTAGAGGCACTATTAATATCGACCAGCTTGACAGCGGACTTATGTTTACTGCCAGTTTCACTGACAGGCTTTTTAGGACTTGCAACGGTTGCGGCTTCATGCTGAGTATCCGCTTTATTTTCGACTGCAAAGGACAGATCGGCGCCGAGCAGCAGCAGTGCTGCTAAAGCGAGGGAACTGGATTTCATCACATTCCTTTTGTATGAGTTACGCCGTTAA
>CAIRBC010000270.1 GCA_903876685.1 uncultured Nitrosomonadales bacterium
ACATAAATTCTGGTGCGTAAATGCACCCTACGAAACTATATCAGACCTCCCGGAAACATAGCATGAATCGTATATATTCGGCCAACCCATTCAAGCCAAGAAAATTCAATTCTGGATATTACAAAAATATTTCAGTACCTGGTTTGAAGAACCACCCGGCCCTGACGGGCAGGGTGGTAATTTCGGTCGCAAATAATACGTTCATGCCTCACCACCAGGCTGGCTCTGGTGATTTTACTTTTCGTGGGGAGCTATGGGTTAACCGAATATTTACGACTAATCCCCGGTTATTTCGGTTATCAATCCCTTCAGCAGGGTTTCCCTGCGGCAAACGCCACTACCCATAAATCCGTTGGAGAATGAAAATGGATCAATTCGTTGACTCCGCCAGAATGATTAATGGTTTTTTACCGCATGGCTACTGCATGACCTGGAGTCCTCAACTACTCTGGTTGCATACCGGCTCTGATATGCTGATGACGCTTTCCTATCTGACCTACCCGATAGCCATTAGCTATTTCGTTTGGAAGCGCAAGGATATGCCCTATCGCTGGCTGTGGCTGGGCTTTTTCATCGCCTTTATCGTCACTTGCGCCAGTACGCACTTCATGAATATCGTCATCATCTGGCTCCCTGAGTACTGGCTGCAAGGTTGGTTAAAACTGATTTCATCGCTGGTTTCTGCCGCAACCGCTGTTGCGATCTGGTGGGTAATTCCACGCGCCTTGAAATTGCCCACCCCGACTCAACTGCAAAAGGCTCGCGATGATGCTGAAGCCTCGAACCAGGCAAAGAGTGCATTCCTGGCAAACATGAGCCATGAATTGCGTACGCCACTGAATGCCATCCTCGGCTTTTCCAATATGATCAAGCTGGATGCAAAATTCCCGGACAGTCAGCGACGGAATCTGGAAATTATCAATCGCAGCGGCGAACACTTGCTCAGTCTGATTAACGATGTACTGGATATGGCCAAGATCGATGCAGGACATGTCGTCCTTGAAGAAAGCTCCTTCGATCTGGGCGGGATGATCACAGACGTGACGGACATGATGTCAGTGCGCGCCCGTGAAAAGAATTTGCAGCTATTAGTAGATCAGTCCGCCAAATTCCCGCGTTTTATTTTCGGTGATGAAGCCCGTCTACGTCAGATACTGATTAATCTCTTGGGCAATGCACTTAAATTTACCCGCGAAGGTGGCGTTACCTTGCGACTGAAAACCCGGCAAAATACCACCGCACATCTGGTGATCGAAATCGAAGACACCGGCTGCGGCATCGCACCGGAAAATCAACAGCGCATCTTCGATCCTTTCGTGCAACTGGGTGAGCAGGGCGATATCAGAGGAACCGGACTAGGATTGACCATCACCCGCCAGTTCGTTGAACTGATCGGGGGAGCTATCTCGGTACAAAGCACACCAGGCAAGGGATCGCTGTTTAGTATTGATTTGCCGTTGAAACAGGCCAGTGCTGAAGAAGTTGTCAAACCGAAGGATCAGCTACACGGGGAAGTCACAGGAATTGCGCCCGGCCAGGCCAACTTTCGCGTGCTGATTGTAGAGGATCAATTGGAAAACCAGTTGCTACTGAGTCAGTTGATGGAAAAGGTGGGTCTTCAGGTCAAGGTCGTCAACAATGGCAAGCAAGGGGTGGAAATGTTCCAAAGCTGGCATCCGGATTTGATCTGGATGGATCGGCGCATGCCTGTCATGGATGGAATGACGGCTACTAGAGCCATTCGCCAACTTCCCGGTGGTGACAAGGTAAAAATTATTGCCGTTACCGCTTCTGCCTTTATAGAACAGCGCGATGAAATGCTGCAGGCCGGAATGGATGACTTTATGCGCAAGCCGTATCGCGCCAGTGAACTCTACGAATGCCTGACCAAAAATCTGGGTGTTCGATTTATTTACTCAGGTGAAATTAAAGTTGCGGCGGCTCCCGTTGAATTAACCTCAGAAATGCTGACCCTATTGCCACCAGCCTTGCGTGATGAATTGAAAATGGCTCTGGAGAGTCTGGAAAATGAACGTATCGCCCTTGCCATCCAACAAATCGCAGACTATGACCCGTCCTTGCAAAGCGTACTGACTCAGCTTGTCGAAAACTATAACTACCCGGCTATTCTTAAAATACTTAACCAGTGAGCAGTGCCTCATGACTACCCTCGGAAAAATACTTGCAGTAGATGACACCATCGCATCGCTGAAGCTGTTGACCGGACTGCTTCAGGCAGAAGGCTATGAAGTACGTTCCGCCATCAATGGAGAAATGGCGCTACACTCAGCCACCCGCAATCCACCTGAACTGATACTGCTGGATATCCGCATGCACGGCATGGATGGCTTCGAGGTGTGCAGACGGTTGAAAGCCCAACCGCAAACGCGTGATGTACCGATTATTTTCCTCAGTGCATTGTCCGAAGCCCATGAAAAAGTTGAGGGATTTGAGCTGGGAGCCGTGGATTTCATCAGCAAGCCCTATCAACGTGAAGAGTTGTTGATCCGTGTCCGCACCCATCTGGAGATAACCCGACTGCGCAATCGCCTGGAATTTCTGGTTGAAGAGCGTACCCTGGAACTCAAGGCAAGCCTGGCAGAACTGGCAACTCGTGAAGAAGCCTTGCGCCTGGCGGATCGTAAATTGCTGGAGATGCTACAGACGCTGCAAGAGGGGGTGGTCACCGTGAATACCACCGGTCTGATTACTTATGCTAACCAGGCCGCCCGAAAAATCCTGGCACTCGAACCGGATATTGGAGAAAAGTATTTTCAGGGTATGGAATGGCAATACATCGATGAACGAGGAATGCCTTTTCCACCAGAGCAACTGCCCTTGACGATCGCTTTGCGTGAACAAAAAATTATGCTGAATATCGAACACGGAATTATTCTGTCCGATGGTGAGACCACATGGCTGTCTGTCAATGCAGCCCCGTTGTTTGATGAAGCACAGCTATTATCTGGCGCGGTAGCCAGTTTTCGCGACATCACTCAACATAAAGCGTGTGAAGCAAAAATTGAACGTCTGGCGTTTTATGATCCACTTACCCTGCTGCCGAACCGGATTTTAATGCTGGATCGCCTGCAACAGGCACTAGCATCGAGTCAGCGCACTGGCAATTCAGGCGCTTTACTGTTTATTGATCTGGATCATTTCAAGACACTAAATGACACGCTGGGTCATGAGATGGGTGATCTGCTGATACAAAAAGTAACTGAAGACTTGAAAACCTGTATCCGCGAGAGTGATACGCTGTCACGCTTGGGCGGTGACGAATTTGTGGTGATGCTGGAAGACTTGGGTTCAGATAAAATCGAGGCCGCTGAACAGACACAGCTTGTCGCTAATAAAATCCTTGCCAGGCTTAATCATGCATACCCGCTGAATGCGCATGTATAGTAAGCGCTCCATAAACCCCAACCTTGTCACCTTGATCAAATTTCCGCATCCTTGCAACATCTAAAACCCAGATGGAGCAAACATGAAACCAGGTATTGAATTTTGGGCTGGGCACGTAGCCTCAGCGAAACTTGAAGCG